>NZ_DLGY01000015.1:0-43625 GCF_002482945.1 Flavobacterium sp. UBA7682 | reverse complement strand
TTGATAGATACGGTAAATTGTTAAAAGAAATCAGACCCGAAGGCAAGGGCTGGGATGGAACCTTTAACGGATATGCCTTACCAGCTAATGATTATTGGTTCGTGGTACAGTATGAAGAGAATGGACAGCAGAAAGAATTTAAATCACACTTTACACTCAAAAGATAGAAGAGAAGTGTATTTATAGTTAAAAAAAGAAGGACTAATTCGTAAGTAAAATATTTAGTTTTGATGGGTTTGGTAATGCGAAAATTTATATATTTGACCGTTATGGCGAAAACTGTTAAGGAATCAACGTCACAAAAGGTTCAGAATGATGTTTTTAACCATTATTCGACTCTAGCTAAATACTTAGTGATTTGCGATATAAAATAAAATCAATAAATGTGTAGGTGATAAAAACACTTACTTTACATTAAAGAAATAGCATAAATGAAATTTAAAAATTGGTGTTTGATTGTAGTTTTTGTGTTGGTGCAACAGGCATTTTCACAAGAAGGAGTCGCAATATACTCAGATTATTTAAACGATAATTACTTTTTGGTTCATCCATCTATGGCTGGAGCCTCTAATTGTACAAAAATTAGAGCTACCGCCAGACAGCAATGGTTTGATAGCGATAAGGCACCGCGTTTACAAACCTTAAGTGCTAACGGACAGGTAGGTGAATCTTTAGGTGTAGGGGCTATATTTTTTAATGACCGTAACGGAAATCATTCACAAACAGGTGCGAAATTAGCAGTCGCTAAACACTTAAGGATGAGTAGTAATTACATGGAATTGAATCGTTTGCAATTAGGTATAGCCGCAGGAGCCGTAAGAAGCCGTTTGGACGAAACATCCTTTGATTTATTAAATACTCAATTCGATCCTACAATTGGAGGTGTAAAACAAACCGATAATTATTTTAACGTAGATATAGGCGCTTCTTATTTGTTAGGCAGTATGTACGCGCATTTAACCTATAGAAATTTAGCTACTTCTAAAAGAGAATTATATACAGATTATGAATCTGATAACATCAGAAAAATGATTTTGAATGTGGGTTACGTTTGGGGAAATAAAAATGTGATTCAAATAGAGCCTTCTTTAATGTATATCAATACTTTAGAAACTAAAGAAAGATCGATAGATTATAATTTAAAGGCTTATAAACCTTTAGATCTTGGAACTGTTTGGGGGGGGATTTCTTGGAGAAGACAAGTAGAAAGAGCGGAACAACTGGAGACTGATAAAGGACAAAGACAAAGTATGATTACTGCTATTTTAGGTTTAAATGTAAAGAATTATATGTTTGCTTATAATTATACCCACTTGTTAGGAGATATCAATTATTCTGGTGGATTTCACCAAATTACTTTAGGAATTGATTTATTCTGTAAACCAGTTCCGTTCGAATGTAACTGTCCTGCAATTAACAATGGTCGTTAGAGCTGTAAAAGGAATTTTTCCAACTATACCAAAAGATTGTTTCGTCGCTGATAATGCTACCATTGTCGGCGATGTTTCGTTTGGCGAAAACTGTAGCGTTTGGTTCAATGCGGTTATTCGTGGTGACGTAAATAAAATCACTATAGGTAATAAAGTGAATATTCAAGATGGTGCGGTAATTCACTGTACATATCAAAAACACGCTACGATAATCGGAAACAATGTTTCTATCGGTCATAACGCTATTGTGCATGGTTGCATCATCGAAGACAATGTGCTCATCGGTATGGGAGCCATTGTAATGGATGGATGTGTGGTAAAAAGCAATTCCATTATAGCCGCAGGTGCAGTAGTTACTCAAAATACTATTGTGGAGTCTGGGAGCATATATGCCGGAGTTCCAGCCAAAAAAGTAAAAGAAATTAGTGAATCAGCTTTTTCTGGAGAAATTGAACGAATTGCTAATAATTATATTATGTATTCTGGTTGGTTTAAGGAGTCAGAATAATGAAGGGATTTAAATTTACTTCCATTTGATATTACAGCCTATACTGGGTTTTTGGTTGGCGTTTATTTTTCGATTATACAACAATCCATCAATAGCGTTTCTTAAATCAGAACCACTTACTGGAATTCCGTTCATGGGTCTGGAATCATCTAATTGACCACGGTAAACCAATTGGTTCTGAGCGTCAAATAAATAAAAATCTGGGGTACAAGCTGCGTCATAGTCTTTAGCTACTTGTTGTGTTTCATCGTATAAATACGGAAAATCCATTTTATTCTTAAAGGCAAATTCATACATCCATTCAGGAGCGTCTTGTGGATATTTCCCCACATCATTACTGCTAATGGCAATCATACCCATACCTTGTACTCTATAATCATTGGCTATTCTGACCACTTCGTCAATTACATGGATTACAAATGGGCAGTGGTTACACATAAAAATGATTAAAGTCCCTTTGTTTCCAGTTAAATCCTTTAGTTTTAATGAATTCCCCGAAAGGGTGTCTTTCAGTTCAAAATCAGGGGCTATCGTGCCTAAAGGCAACATATTAGAGGGAGTTTGAGCCATTACTTTTAAGGTTTGATTAGTCTTTCAAATCTACACATAATATATTTTTCTTTATTTTAAATAATACTTATTTTGCAGGTCACAAACCTATTTTACAGATGTCTATAGAGATTACAGAATTATCCAAGTCATATGATACGCAAAAAGCGATTGATGCGGTTTCTTTTTCCATTCAAAACGGAGAAATAGTTGGATTTTTAGGTCCGAATGGTGCTGGGAAATCTACTTTGATGAAAATCTTAACCGGTTATTTAATTCCAGATAGTGGCGAGGCGATAGTTAATGGATTTAATATTGATCACCAAATACAAGAAGTTAAAAAAAGCATTGGTTACCTTCCAGAACACAATCCACAATACTTGGATTTATATGTGCGGGAATATTTGAGTTTTAATGCGCAGGTCTATGGCGTTGAAAAGCTAAGAATCGAGGAAGTCATTCAACTGACTGGATTAACACCAGAGGCTCATAAAAAAATCGGACAATTATCTAAAGGATATAGACAGCGAGTAGGAATTGCGAATGCCTTGTTACACAATCCAGAAGTGTTGATTTTGGATGAACCGACTACAGGCTTAGACCCAAATCAGTTGTTGGAAATCCGAGAATTGATTAAAAATATAGGCAAAAATAAAACGGTATTTTTATCTACGCACATCATGCAAGAAGTTGAGGCCATTTGCGATCGGGTAATCATCATTAATAAAGGGAAAATCGTAGCAGATAAAAAAATAGATAAATTATCTAATGGCAATATCCAACTGATTGAAGTGGAATTTGATTTGCCAATTACCGAAGAATTATTGCTCACCATTCCCGAAATTACTGCTGCGATTTTGATGCAAAACAATGTTTGGCAGTTAAGTTTTGTAAGCTTGCAAGATGTACGCGTTTTAGTATTTGATTTTGCCCAAGCCAATGGGTTAAAAACCTTGCAATTAACGGTGAAAAACAAAAATTTAGAATCCCTTTTTCGCGAACTTACCCAATCTTAAGTGTGTTTATGAGTAGCCAAAAACCTATTGGATTATTTGATTCGGGTATCGGAGGTACTTCCATTTGGAAAGAAATCCACAAGTTGTTGCCCAATGAAAATACCATTTATTTAGCCGACAGTAAACATGCGCCTTACGGGCAAAAATCCAAACAAGAAATCATCGCTTTAAGCCAAAAGAATACCGAGTATTTATTACAACAAGGGTGTAAAATTATAGTAGTCGCCTGCAACACAGCTACCACTAATGCGATTAAAGAATTAAGAGCACAATATTCTGTTCCTTTTATAGGAATAGAGCCAGCTATAAAACCCGCAGCCTTTCATTCCAAAACACAAAAAATAGGCATATTGGCTACCAAAGGAACGTTGAATAGCGACTTGTTTCACGAAGCGGTTCAGTTGTATAAAAACACCGAAATCATCGAGCAAATCGGTTATGAACTGGTTGATTTAATCGAGGCGGGTCAAATTCAAAGCCCTAAAATGACCCAGTTGCTTCAGGAGTATTTAGAGCCCATGATTCAAAAAAATATCGATTATTTGGTGTTAGGTTGTAGTCATTACCCATATTTAATCGAACAAATCCGCCAAATTCTCCCTCCGCAAGTACACATCATAGACTCTGGCGAAGCAGTTGCCAAACAAACCCAGCGCGTGCTCGAAAAAAACAATTTATTGAACCTTACTCCGGCGCACCAACATTTTTTCTACAGTAACGGTAATCCTGAAATTTTACAAAAAATCATTGGCAACACATACCAAGCGGAATATTTAGATTTTTAAAATTGGGGCGTTCCCTGCTTAGGCAGGTCGCTCTTTCGGCTATTGCTTAGCCATCCGTAAAATCAAAAATTAGAAAAAAAGGTTTGTAACTATTTGATTTTCAGTGCCAAAAAAAGTTATCAACAATTTTTCTTTCTGAAAGCCATTTTTAGACCCCAAATCGCCACTTATGCGGAAAAATCGCCCACTTATGACTAAAATCGCCCAGTTATAAGCAAAAATTGGTTAAAAACTCATATTAAAAATAATGTAGATATTTGAAGCGTTAAAAATTTATTAAAATGAGGAAATTTTATTTTTTGTTGGTGCTTCTAGGGAGTACATTTTTACATGCTCAGAATTTTTTTGAAGATTTTGGGTCGGGAACGGTTGCGACTAATGTGATGCCTAATGGTGCAACAACAAATTTTGCAATTTTAACTAGAGCAAGATGGCACCCTATGGATCCCTCGTATATTCAACCAATTAATAATTGTCCTATAATTTATGGGCCTAATGATGGAGAGTTTTTAATTTTATCTGCTGCAAATAATCAATATTATGGTCAGACTAATTGTTTGGGTAATAATAATTTTACTTACGCTGGATGGCATCAGAATTTTAAAGACCATACAGGAAATACGGATGGTCGATATATGTTAATTAATGGTGATGGAATGTATAATAACGAAATTTATCGTAAAACAGTTTCAGGATTAACAGTTGGTGAGAGCTATAATTTTTCTATATGGGTGGCTAATATATTAAATCCCAATGCTGTTCCGGGTTGTTATTCAACGGAATCAGATATACCTGTAAATGTAACTTTTCAAATTTTAAATGGAGAAACTAAAATTGCTGATTTATCTACTGGAAATATACAATCTCAATCCAGTTTAGAAAATATATGGAAAGAGTATGGTTTTTCTTTTATAGCTCCAAATACTTCGATAACCATAGTTATACGAAATAATGCACCAGGTGGTTGTGGTAATGATTTTGCTATTGATGATATTTCAATTCAAAGATTAAATGAAATAGGTGTTTTTACTGGAGAAAACTCTTTCTGTGATTCAAGCGATATTAGATTTTCTGATATTGAATTCAATTTTACCAAAAACGAAAAAGAATTTAAAATGGTTTCTAATGCTCAAGGAAAATTTAGATATTCTTTAGAAAAGGGAAAATATACGGTTTATCCAACCATAAAAAATTCACCTTATTTTACAGTGGTTCCTGCAGAAATTACGTTTGAATTGACTGATGAACAAAATATTTTTAATCAAAATTTTTGTATCTCACCTAAAGGAATTCGTAAAGACTTAGAAGTCGTTTTTACGCCGATTGATGCTGCACGTCCGGGTTTTGATGCCTCTTATAAAATGGTTTTTAAGAACAAAGGAAATCAAACGATTTCTGGTCAGGTAGCCTTGAACTTTAACGATGGTTTATTGGATTATGTGTCTTCGGTTCCAACATTTGATCAATCAGAAACAAGTCAACTCACTTGGAATTTTAAAGACTTAAAACCGTTTGAAACCCGAACCATAAACGTAGGATTTAATGTGAATTCTCCGATGGAAATTCCTGCGGTAAATAACGGAGATGTTTTAAAATATGTAGCTCAAATAGTTACTTCTGTTACCGATGTTACGCCAGAAGATAATGTGTTTGAATTGGAACAAAGAGTCGTAGGTTCTTATGATCCAAATGATAAAACCTGTTTGGAAGGTGATGTGATTTTACCCGATATGGTTGGGGATTATGTACATTATAAAATCCGTTTCGAAAATACAGGTGATTATTATGCAGAAAACGTAGTAATCGAAGATTTTATAGATACCACAAAATTTGATGTGAGCTCCATAGTAGTTTTAAATGCAAGTCATGAGCAAAAAACACGAATAGAAAACAATAAAGTAGTGTTCTATTTTCAGAATATAAAATTACCAGCTAATCCAAGCCCAGACAGGCATGGTTATGTGTTGTTCAAGATCAAAACATTGCCTACGCTACAATTAAACGATACCTTTAGTAATCAAGCCAATATTTATTTTGATTATAATTGGCCAATACAAACCAATACAGCAACAACAACTATAAAAGAAGTAAAAGGATTAAGTAATGCTGAATTTGATTTTTCAGAACAAATCAAGTTGTATCCAATTCCTGCAAAAGAAGTGTTGAACATTTCCACAAAGTCAAATATCACCTTACATTCCATGGAAATATACAACACCATGGGGCAGTTGGTTATGGCAGTAGCTAACGCAAAAGAAGTAAAATCCATACCAGTAAGTCAATTGTCTAAAGGAACTTATATCTTGAAAATTAACACCGACAAAGGAGTTTTAAATTCAGTATTTGTTAAAGAATAATTAATCATATAATCGTAATATGAAAAAGTCATTTCATTTTTTGTTATTGTTTCATTTAATATTTTTTAACCTTTTAGCTAATACTTCTGAAAGAAGTAAAGAAAATCAAGATTTTCTGAATATAAGCATTCTTGGTCCAGCTGTTTCAGATTGGGCAAAAGATGTTTTTATGGAAACACAAGACGGGGTTCACTACTCGTTAAGTACGAATTTAGTCAATGGAACATTAAAGTTTAGAGAGAATTCAGGTTGGGTTAATAATTGGGGAGGGTTTACCTTTCCAAAAGGTATTGGAGTCTATAATGGGATTGATATTCAAATAACTACACCTGGACTTTATTTCATATCATTTAATATTGCTACGTTAGAGTACAATTTCGAGTTAACAGGAAGCTCCATAGACGAAATTGCATTACAAGGGGTTTCGACTGGTTTTGAAGCAATCAAAATGAGTACAGAAGATGGAATTCACTACTCATTAAAAAATCAGCTAATTAATAAAGGGTTTCTTTATATAAAAGATGCTAAGAATAATATAAAATGGGGTTCATACTATTTTCCTTCGGGTATAGCCTCTAAGGACTTACCATTAGAAATAAATGTTACAGTTGGGGGGTATTATAATGTTTCATTCAACAAGATTTCTCAAATATTTAATTTCGAACTTTTAGAGAGTTTGAGTTCGGTTCAAGTAGGAATAACAGGAAGTTCAATTGAGCAAGAATCCATACAGATGTTAACTACCGATAATCAGAATTATTATTTAAAAAATCAAATATTAGCAAAAGGCACTTTTTCTTTTAAAGATTTAGATATCAACACAAAATGGAGTTCAAATGATTTTCCTTCAGGAACGGCTTCTTATTATAAATCTGCATTACTAATTGATGCCGCTGGGGATTATGATATTTTTTACAATGTGCTTAATGGAGAATACACTTTCAATCTGAATGAGTCTTTAAACCCAGCAGCAATAAGTCTTTATGATTTAACTAATGGAAGTACTGTACTGTCTGAATTAAGCACAAATGATAAAATTCTGTATGCCGCTAATAATGTTTCAATCAACGCTGGGTACATATCTTTTAAATATGAGGATGATTTATTTGCCAATTGGGGGGGATTAGATTTTCCCAAAGGTAAAGCTTCTTTAAACTACCAAACTATTCAAGTAAAAGTAGGAGGGATATATAACGTCACTTTTAATCATTTGTCTAAAGAATATGAATTTATTCTTGTAGAAGAATTTCCAAATTTAAATCCTAAAGAAAAAATATATCTTACAGGTACTGCTATTATAGATTCCGCTTATCCTCTAGATAATATTCCAATGGAAACTAAAGACGGAATTATTTACACGTTAAAAAATCAATTGTTACATAAAGGTGCGATTTTTTTTGGGGGTGAAGGTTATCCTGATTTGGGAGTTTCCTCTATTCCTAATGGTGTTGCGATAATGTCTGTTAGCAACATTGATATTGATGCTTTTGAAAGAGGGTATTATGATATCACTTTTAATTTTGAAACAAAAGAATATACTTTTCAGTTAATCAATTCTATAAAAGCAAGAATATTTCTTACTGATGAATATCAAACTAATCAAGTGGAATTAGAATTATTAAATGAAGCAGATTTTTCTATTAAGAATATTGAGCTCTATGCTGGAAGAAAATATGTATTTGATGAACTTGATTTTGTTCCATTTGTATCTTGGGGAGGGAATCAATATCCGACAGGAACAGCAGTGCTAAAAGGTTCCGGTTTTGAGGTGCCCGAAGATGGTATGTATGATGTAACATTTAATTACCAAACTAAAATTTACAGCATTAAGTTATCAAATCCAGATAAAATCCGATACGGAATTCACGGATCAGCAATCGATGGATTTGTTGAACTCGTTGAAAAAGAAGGGATTTTTGTGATTGAAGATATTTATTTAAGAGAGGGTGTCTTGTATGTGGTTTCAAGTGATTTAGTAGAATTTCCAGTAGTAATTGTAGCTAATAAAGGCTTAAGTACCAAAGAAGAACCTATTTATTTAAAGCGTTTTGAAATTACAACTCCAGGATATTATACAATTACTCACAATATTGCCGAAGCAGAAACAATGCTTGTAGAGAAATCGTTGAATGTTCCAACGCTTAATTTCATTTCTTCATTTAAAGTGTTTCCAAATCCAGTTCAAGATGGGAAGGTATATTTTTTAGAACCATCAGACATTACGGTATTTGATTTGTTTGGAAGAGAATTGTTAAATAGACAAGAAGTTAATATGTTGGATGTTTCAGGATTGAGTTCTGGCGGTTACTTGTTGAAAAATCAAAAAGGACAAACAACAAAATTAATAGTAGACTAAAAAATTAGTTTAAATTAAATTCAAATCCCCATTAGCCATCTGGTTATTGGGGATTTTTAGCTTTTGTAAGAATTTTTGATTGTAACCAATTGATTTTCAGTGTGAAAAAAAGTTATTAACAAAATTATTTTCTAAAAACTGTTTTTGGAGTTAAAATCGCCCACTTATGACTAAAATCGCCCACTTATGACTAAAATCGCCCACTTATGCGGAAAAATCGCCCACTTATGTTTTTGGTATTTTTTTAACACATTTGGGGTGTTAAAAATTCCGACTCATGAAAGTTTTTCCATCGCTAGTTTTTTTGTTTTTAATAGGTAACTATGCTTTTTGCCAAAAAACAATTTCAGAATTTTCTAATCCTTTATTAGGAAATCAAATTTGGTTAAAACAAAACAACGAATCCTCAGTTACATCCCATAAAAGTCAATCCGCATCTCTTAATCAACTCAATTTTAATAGTTCCGTAATTTTTGAAGGGAATCAGGTTGTGGCTCGGTTTAGCTCTGTTTGGAACAATCGTTCTACTTTTTTTGTGGTTCTACAATCTGATGACGAACAAGAAGTTCCTTTTTTAAAGGTATTAGATAAGAACAACAGCATTAGATTTACCAACAAAGGAATCTATAATGCCGATTTTAAACCTTATGAAAAGGGAAATCCCCAACAAGGAATTATTTTAACCCATCAATCTTCGTTAGCAAAAGTTACCGCCAATAATTTAATCCAGTTTAATAAAGACCTTTTGTCTGGTGAACAGGCAAAAACCAAGATTATGGAATTTATTTATATTCCAGAAATTGTTTCCAAGGAAAGACAACAAATCATAGAATCGTATTTGTCCATCAAATATGGAATATCCCTAAATAAAGAAAAAGACTATTTTAATCCCAAAGGAGATAAAATTTGGAACGCAAAGGAGAATGAAATTTTTAATTATCGAGTAACGGGTATAGGTAAAGAATCCGAATTATCATTGAATCAAAAACGTTCTGCCAATGCAGAAAAAGATGGTTTATTGATAGGTGTAGGGGATTTAAAAAATCAAAATGTTTCCGAAAAAAATGTAATTCCAAACCAGGCTTATGTAATGTGGGGAGATAATAATCAAAAAACTATTTTACATAAACGAAATGGATTGCAATCGTACCAAAAAATGGATCGTGTTTGGAAGATGCAAACTAGCGGAGTTGCTGCCAAGGATTCTGTAAAACTTTCTTTTTTTATAGATGCTCAAAAAATGAAGTTATCCGATAAAAAAAACAGTCAATCCCATAATCAAGAAGAATTTATTTGGTTGGTGATTAACGATAAAAGTACAACGGACAATTTTGACTATCAAACCGCAACGTATTACAAGCAAAAAGCGATTCAAGATTCCATTGTTTTTCAAGGAATTTCGGTTAAAGAAAATCAAACATTTACTTTTGTAAAAGCACCTGATTTATTTGCTACTTATCAAGCCCAAACCAATAGTTGTTTGTCGAGTACCAATAACAAAATAGAAGCTAAAATCATTAACGGTCAGGCTCCATTTTATATTAAAATTTCAGGACAAAAAACAGATAAAAGTTTCTCGGTTTCCACTTCTCAATTTCAGATTCCTAATTTAATTTTTGGTACTTATACTATCCAAATAACAGATGCTCAAAAAAGAAGTTATACGTCTAATATTACTTTAGAACCTTTTTCTAATTTAGAAGTAGACATTCCTGCGCAATGGCAATTACATTCTAACGAACCTGTGGTTATACAGCCCAATGTTAAAGGAAAAGATGCCGAGACTTTAAAATATACTTGGACTTGCGAAAACAAAGTGATTTCTAATGAAAATCAAATCAGCACACAAATACCAGGGAACTATAAATTAAAATTAACTACGGCTAAAGGTTGCGAAAAACAAATGTCTTTTAGAGTAACTAACAGTCACGATGCTAGTTTAGGGCAGTGGTCGGTATTCCCCAACCCAGTTAAACAAGGTCAGTTTTACACCATCAGATTTAATCTAGAGCAAGAGTCAGAAGTTTCCATTTTATTATTTGGTATCAACGGACAATTGTTAGCCAACAAAAAGTTAGGTAAAATTGATGTTGCCGAAATCAAAGAACACATGCATTTAGCCCTTGGCGAATATGTGTTACAAGTAAGTATTAATGGGGTTACCACAACCAAAAAGATAATAGTAGAGTAAAGAATGATATTTGACCGACTCAACACAAAATTGTTAATTATTAATATTTGTCAAATCTTTTTTTGAGTCAAAAAAGATTATTTTTACCAGCACAAAAATCAAAACAATACCATGAGTTCAGATAAGGAAGCCAAATTAAAGTCGTTGCAATTAACGCTTGATAAATTAGATAAAACATACGGAAAAGGAACCGTAATGAAGTTAGGGGATAAAGCGATTGTTGATGTAGAAGCGATTCCTACAGGTTCATTAGGTTTAGATATTGCTTTGGGTGTAAACGGATATCCTCGTGGAAGAGTTATTGAAATTTACGGGCCCGAATCTTCGGGTAAAACCACTTTAACTTTACATGCCATTGCCGAGGCTCAAAAAGCAGGAGGTATTGCAGCGTTTATAGATGCGGAACACGCTTTTGACCGTTTTTATGCCCAAAAATTAGGAGTGAACATCGATGAGTTGATTATTTCTCAACCTGATTATGGTGAACAAGCCCTAGAAATCGCCGAAAATTTAATCCGTTCCGGAGCAGTAGATATTGTAGTAGTAGATTCTGTGGCGGCTTTGACTCCTAAAAGTGAAATTGAAGGAGAAATGGGAGATTCTAAAATGGGTTTACATGCCCGTTTGATGTCTCAAGCCTTAAGAAAATTAACGGCTACGATTAGTAAAACCAATTGCACCGTGTTTTTTATTAACCAGTTAAGAGATAAAATTGGGGTGATGTTTGGTAATCCTGAAACCACCACAGGGGGTAATGCCTTAAAATTTTATGCTTCTGTAAGAATTGATATCCGAAGATCTTCTCAAATTAAAGATGGAGAAGAAGTTGTGGGTAACCGAACCAAAGTAAAAATCATTAAAAATAAAGTGGCACCACCTTTTAGAACAGCCGAGTTTGACATTATGTACGGTGAAGGAATTTCTAAAGTTGGTGAAATTTTAGATTTAGCAGTAGAGTTTGAAATCGTGAAAAAAAGTGGTTCTTGGTTCAGTTATAGCGATACTAAATTAGGGCAAGGACGCGATTCTGTTAAAGCCATGATTAAAGATAATCCAGAATTAATGGATGAGCTAGAGGCTAAAATTAAAGAAATGATTAAAGAATAATTTTTTGAATCCATCAAATTAATGGTGTCTGTGTCTTTTGATGCAGACGCCATTTTTTCATAGTAATATTATGGCAAAAGTTTTAACAGGAATACAAAGTACAGGAACTCCGCATTTAGGGAACATTTTAGGGGCCATTCAGCCCGCTATACAATTAGCCTTAAACCCTGCCAATGAATCTTATTTGTTTATTGCAGACTTGCATTCATTAACACAAATTAAAGATGCTGAGGTTTTAAAGCAAAACACCTATTCAGTAGCAGCTACTTGGTTGGCTTTTGGTTTAGATGTGAATCGGGTGACTTTTTATCGTCAATCCGATGTGCCGCAAACCGCAGAATTAGCGTGGTATTTGAGTTGTTTTTTTCCGTACCAACGTTTAACCTTGGCTCATTCTTTTAAAGATAAAGCCGATCGTTTAGACGACGTGAATGCAGGGTTGTTTTCGTATCCGATGTTAATGGCTGCCGATATTTTATTGTATGATGCAGAGCAAGTTCCTGTAGGGAAAGACCAATTGCAACACTTGGAAATGGCGCGCGATGTAGCGGCAAGATTTAATCATCAAATGGGAGAAACTTTTGTATTACCAGATGCTAAAATTTCTGAAGAAACTAAATATGTGCCCGGAATTGATGGGCAAAAAATGAGCAAGTCCAGAAACAATACCATTGATGTATTTTTAGAAGACAAGCCTTTGCGCAAAAGAATTATGGCAATTCCAACCGACAGTACCCCTTTGGAAGAACCTAAAGACACCACCACTTGCCCTGTTTTTGCATTGTATACTTTGTTGGCTAATGAAGTACAAGTGCAAGAAATGAAAGCGAATTACGAAAAAGGAGGGTATGGTTACGGAAATGCCAAGCAAGCCTTATATGATTTAATCGTTACCAATTTTGCAGAACCTCGCGAAAAGTATCATTACTACATGAATAATTTATCTGAATTGGATGAGTTATTAGCCGTAGGCGCCGAAAAAGCCCAAAATAAAGCTAACGAAGTTTTAAAAAGAGTGCGTGTAAAGTTGGGATTTAAGTAGAGGTAGTTCTTTATTTAGCGGGTTTAATAATGAACGCATTCGGATAATTCACTTGAACGATTTTTAAAATGCGTTCGGCATCTATGCGATTCATAAAACTACCCACCCAAACTTTGTATAAAGGAGCGTTAAATTCTACCATAATATCCAAGTCGCTAAACTCGTTTTTGGCTTGAGCAATCAGCCTTTTGGTGTTTTCAATATCTCCACTAAAAATTTGAATCTTATACTGATACTTAAAGGTTTGAGAAGCGCCTAAGTTCTTTTTTTCATTCAAAAAACTCACAAAAGTCTCGTTTTGCTCAATAGTAGACTGAGCTACTGTAGAAAATGCTCCACCTACAAGTAATAAAAGAAGACTAAGTTGTGTTTTGATTTTCATTATCATATTAATTTGAAGCAAAAATAAAACTTTAAAATAATAAGCGCTTCAAATTTATTATTTAGATTCAGTATAAATTAATGAAACTAGTTTCTTTTCAACTTTGAGAATAGGTCATAAATTGTATTTTTGCGAAGTATTTTTAAGAAAAATTAACATTTCCAAACGTCTATTAAACTTAACGTCTGCTAATGTTTTTTTGATTTTACCTAAGGTAGATTTAAAAATAAATCATAATATTTTATCAATCAGCGGATTAGCTGTTGATGGTTTTTGTAAATAAAAGTGAAAGTAAATATTACTAATCAACACATGAAAAAAGTGGGTTACTTTAAATCAATTTCTAAAACGTTCGTTTTCGCGTTCTTTTTTGTTTTAGCGGTTACTTCAATGGCTTCTGCTCAAGAAGGAGATGCGGCTAAAGGGAAAGAGTTGTTTAATGCAAATTGTGCGGCTTGTCACAAATTAGATGCGAAAGCTACTGGGCCTGCCTTACGTGGGGTGTCATCTAAGTACGATAAAGAGTGGTTGTACAAATGGATCAACAACAGTTCTCAATTAATTAAGTCTGGCGATGCTCAGGCGGTTAAAGTTTTCGAAGAGTACAATAAAGTTGCAATGACTGCTTTTCCTCAATTGTCTACAGCAGATATTGATAATATTTTAGCGTATACCTCACAGCCAAAAGAAGAAGCGGCTACTCCAGTAGCGGGAGCTGCTCCAGTAGCAGGTCAAGCGGGATCTGATTCTGGAATTTCAAACAATGTTATTTTAGGTGCGTTAGCTTTGGTGATGGCACTTTTAGTGGTGATGTTGTTTTTGGTAAATAAATTACTGAATAATATATTAAAGTCTAAAGGACTAGAGGTAGAGGTGAAATCGGCTTCAGTGCCTTTATGGGTGGCTTTTGCTAGAAATCAATTTTTGGTTTTGGTTTCTGTTATTTTCCTTCTTTTAGTAAGTGCATATTTTGCTTACGGATATTTAATGCAAGTAGGAGTTGATCAAGATTATCAGCCGATTCAGCCGATTCATTATTCTCATAGAATTCACGCAGGTGAAAACGGTATTGATTGTAAATACTGTCACTCGGCAGCAAGAGTTGGTAAACATTCTAACATTCCTTCGTTGAATGTTTGTATGAATTGTCATAAAAATATTTCCGAAGTGGCAGAAGCTACAGCGACTCCGGAGCACAGTAAAGCTTTTTATGATGGGGAAATCCAAAAATTATACGATGCCGTAGGTTGGGATAAAAATGCTCAAAAATATACAGGCAAAACCAATCCGGTAAAATGGGTTAGAATTCATAATTTACCTGATTTTGTTTACTTTAACCACTCTCAACACGTTTCTGTGGCGGGTGTAGAATGTCAAACTTGTCATGGTCCGGTAGAGGAAATGGAAGTGTTAAAACAACATGCTCCTTTAACTATGGGATGGTGTATTAATTGTCACAGAGAAACTAATGTGAAAGTAGAAGATAATGCTTACTACGAAAAAATTCACCAAGAACTTTCTAAAAAATATGGTGTAGATAAATTGACTGCTGCACAAATGGGAGGTTTGGAATGTGGAAAATGTCATTACTAGTATAATAATCGTTTAAGAAGTTAATACCTATATACAATGTCATCAAACAAAAAATACTGGAAAAGTGTTGAAGAACTAAGTGAGAACAGTTCAATTGTTGAGACGCTTAAAAATAACGAGTTTGTTGAAGAAATTCCTGTTGATGAATTTTTAGGGAATCAAGAAACTTTGTCGTCTTCTTCTACTACCAGACGTGATTTTCTTAAATACGTTGGTTTTAGTACTGCTGCTGCTACTTTAGCGGCTTGCGAAGGCCCTGTGATTAAGTCGATTCCTTATGTGGTTCAGCCAGAAGAAATTATTCCAGGGGTTGCGGATTTTTATGCTACTACCGTTGCGGATGGTTTTGATTTTGCTCATGTTTTAGTGAAAACTCGCGAAGGTCGTCCGATTAAAATTGAAAATAATGCTTTAGCTGGATTGGCTTATGCGGCCAATGCTAGAGTTCATGCTTCAGTTTTGTCATTGTATGATAACTATAGATTAAAAAAATCTAAAATAGCTGGTAAAGAGGCAGATTGGGATGCAGTTAACCAAAAAGTGAAAACTTCTTTGGCGGAAGCAAAACAAACAGGTGCTCAAATCGCTATATTAACCAATACTACTGCAAGTCCTTCAACAGATAAATTGTTGGCGGAATTTGCTGAAACTTATCCTACGGCTAAAACCATTGTTTACGATGCAGTTTCTTCTTCGGAATCTTTAGATGCTTTTGAAGCAGTTTACGGAGAACGTGCTTTGGCAAACTATGATTTTTCTAAAGCCGAAGTAATTGTTTCTGTTGGTGCTGATTTCTTAGGGGATTGGCAAGGTGGCGGATATGAAGCTGCTTATGCAAAAGGAAGAGTGCCTAAAAACGGTAAAATGTCTAAGCATTATCAGTTAGAGTCTAACATGACTTTGTCGGGTGCCGCTGCAGATTACAGATTGCCTTTAACGGTTGCGGAACAAAAACAAGCTTTAGTTAAAATATATAATGTAATTACAGGTGCTGCTATCAGTACTGGAAAAATAAATCAAGAAGAGGTTGTTTTAAAAGCAGCGTCAAAATTAAAATCGGCTGGTTCTAAAGGGGTTTTAGTTTCTGGAATTGAAGATAAAAATGCACAATTATTGGTGTTAGCTATTAATCAAGCTTTACAAAGTGAGGCTTTTGATACGGCTGCTCCAAAACAAATTCGCAAAGGTTCAAATGTTGCTGTTCAGCAATTGATTCAAGACATGAATGCAGGAAAAGTCCACACTTTGATTATGTCTGGTGTAAATCCTGTGTATACTTTAGCGAATTCTAAAGAATTTGTTTCTGGTCTTAAAAAAGTAAAAACTTCGGTTGCTTTTTCAACTAAAGAAGATGAAACAGCTTCTTTAACTTCTGTAGCAGTTGCGGCTCCACATTATTTAGAATCTTGGGGAGATGTAGCGGTTCAAAAGGGAACCTTCTCATTAGTTCAACCCGTAATCAGACCTTTATTTAATACCATGCAATTCCAAGATGCTTTATTGTCTTGGTCGGGTCAAGCGGTTGCTTATGTGGATTATGTTAAAAATTATTGGACAGCATCTGTTTTAGGTGGAGGTTCATGGAATAAAGCTTTACATGATGGTGTTTTAGTAGTTCCTTCTAACCCTTTGTCTGCAAGAACTGTTGATTTTTCAGCTGCGGCAAGCGCACTGTTGAATTCTTCGGCTACTTCTGGTTTAGAACTTCATTTATATACCAAAACTGGTTTAGGAGATGGTCAACAAGCAAACAATCCTTGGTTGCAAGAGTTTCCAGATCCAATCACTCGTGTATCTTGGGATAACTACTTAACCGTTTCTAAAGCTGATGCTAAAAAGTTAGGCGTAGAAAATCACAATGTAGCCAATGGTGGTTTAAATGGAAGTTATGTAAACCTTGAGGTAAACGGTGTTAAATTAGAAAAAGTTCCGGTACTTATTCAACCTGGTCAAGCAAAAGGAACGGTTGGATTGGCTTTGGGTTATGGAAGAAAAGCTTCTATTAAACAAGAAATGCAAGTAGGGGTTAATGCTTACGTTTTATATACTAACTTTAATAATGTACAATCGGTTAAAGTAACTAAGGCTGACGGAGAGCATGAATTTGCTTGTGTTCAGTTGCAAAAAACTTTAATGGGTCGTGGCGATATTATTAAAGAAACTTCTTTAGAAATTTTTAATACTAAAGATGCTAAAGAGTGGAATGTTGCTCCAATGGTTTCTTTGGATCACAATCCAGTAAAAGCTACCGAGGTAGATTTATGGACTTCTTTTGATCGTTCTGTAGGACATCACTTTAACTTATCGATTGATTTAAATGCTTGTACAGGTTGTGGAGCTTGTGTGATTGCTTGTCATGCAGAAAACAACGTGCCTGTAGTGGGTAAATCAGAAGTAAGAAGAAGCCGTGATATGCACTGGTTGCGTATCGATAGATATTATTCTTCTGAAACTACTTTTGAAGGAGATAACGAAAGAAAAGAAAATATTGCTGGTTTAGGTAGTTCATTATCTACTTTTAACGAAATGGAGGATCCGTCAGAAAATCCACAAGTAGCTTTCCAACCGGTAATGTGTCAACATTGTAATCATGCACCTTGTGAAACAGTTTGTCCTGTGGCAGCAACTTCACACGGTCGTCAAGGTCAAAATCAAATGGCTTATAACCGTTGTGTAGGTACTCGTTATTGTGCCAACAACTGTCCTTATAAAGTACGTCGTTTCAACTGGTTCTTGTACAACAACAACGACGAGTTTGATTTCCATATGAATGATGATTTAGGACGTATGGTATTGAACCCAGATGTTAATGTTCGTTCAAGAGGGGTTATGGAAAAATGTTCTATGTGTATTCAAAAAACACAAGAAGTAGTTTTACGTGCCAAAAAAGAAGGAAGATTAGTTAAAGATGGAGAATTCCAAACTGCTTGTTCAAGTGCTTGTGCTACTGGGGCTATGGTTTTTGGAGATGTAAATGATAAAGAAAGCGAAGTGGCTAAATTGGCTGCAGACGAAAGAATGTATCATTTATTAGAGCACGTGGGTACTAAGCCAAACGTATTCTATCATGTTAAAGTTAGAAATTCATAACAAGTCAATTAATTAAATCAAAATAAAGGATATGTCGTCTCATTACGAAGCAAGCATTAGAAAGCCTTTAGTTATTGGTGATAAAACCTATCACGATGTAACAATAGACGTGGCAAAACCTGTAGAAGGTAGAGCTAACAAACAGTGGTGGATTGTTTTTTCAATTGCATTTGCCGCTTTCATGTGGGGATTAGGTTGTATGATTTACACCATTTCTACAGGAATTGGAACTTGGGGTTTAAATAAAACTGTAGGTTGGGCTTGGGATATTACCAACTTTGTATGGTGGGTAGGTATCGGTCACGCAGGTACCCTTATTTCTGCTGTATTGTTGTTGTTCCGTCAAAAATGGAGAATGGCTATTAACCGTTCTGCAGAAGCAATGACTATTTTTTCGGTAATGCAAGCAGGTTTGTTTCCAATTATTCACATGGGACGTCCTTGGTTAGCTTATTGGGTATTGCCTATTCCAAATCAATTTGGTTCTTTATGGGTAAACTTTAACTCACCATTACTTTGGGACGTATTTGCGATTTCTACTTATTTATCAGTATCCTTAGTTTTCTGGTGGACTGGTTTGTTACCTGATTTTGCGATGTTAAGAGATAGAGCAGTAACGCCTTTTACAAAACACATTTATTCTGTATTGAGTTTCGGTTGGAGTGGACGTGCAAAAGATTGGCAACGTTTTGAAGAAGTATCTTTAGTTTTGGCTGGTTTAGCTACGCCTTTAGTACTTTCTGTACACACGATTGTATCTTTTGACTTTGCTACTTCGGTAATACCAGGATGGCATACCACAATTTTCCCTCCTTACTTTGTGGCTGGAGCGGTTTTCTCTGGATTTGCGATGGTAAATACCTTGTTAATCATCATGAGAAAAGTATCTAATTTAGAAGCTTACATTACTATTCAACACATAGAATTAATGAACATCATCATTATGATTACAGGTTCTATTGTTGGGGTAGCTTATATTACTGAGTTATTTGTAGCTTGGTATTCAGGAGTTGAATATGAACAATATGCGTTCTTAAATAGAGCAACTGGTCCTTACTGGTGGGCTTATTGGGCAATGATGACTTGTAATGTTTTCTCTCCTCAGTTTATGTGGTTTAAAAAATTAAGAACAAGTATTATGTTCTCGTTCATTATCTCTATTGTAGTAAATATTGGAATGTGGTTCGAGCGTTTTGTAATTATTGTGACTTCACTACACAGAGATTACTTACCATCTTCTTGGACAATGTTCTCTCCTACATTTGTAGATATTGGAATTTTTATTGGAACAATTGGATTTTTCTTTGTGCTTTTCCTTTTATACGCTCGCTCTTTCCCTGTGATTGCTCAAGCAGAGGTGAAAACCATTTTAAAATCTTCTGGAGATAATTACAAAAAAATAAACGAAGCAAAAAACCATTAATAAGATGAGTAATAAAGTTGTACATGCCATTTACAATGATGACGATATTTTAATGGATGCTGTAAAGCAGACTCGTAAAGCTCATCATCATATAGAAGAAGTATATTCTCCGTTTCCTGTTCACGGTTTAGATAAAGCCATGGGCTTAGCTCCAACCAGATTAGCCATTACTTCATTCATCTATGGAGCTATAGGATTGTCTGTTGCGATTTGGATGATGAATTACATTATGATTGAAGATTGGCCACAAGATATTGGGGGTAAACCGAGTTTCAGTTACATCGAAAACATGCCCGCTTTTGTGCCTATTATGTTTGAGTTAACCGTGTTTTTTGCCGCGCACTTAATGGTAATTACTTTTTATATGAGAAGTAAGTTATGGCCCTTTAAAAAAGCAGAGAATCCAGATGTAAGAACAACAGATGATCACTTTATTATGGAAGTATCTGTTTCTGATAAAGAAGAGGAGTTAGTAGCATTTTTACAATCTACTGGCGCTATTGAAGTTAAAGTAATTGATAAGCACTAGTCACATGAGAATAGTATCTAAATTTTTAATGCTTGCCGTATTTTCCTTAGCAGTCGTTTCTTGCAAGGATAACAGCAAACCTAATTATCAGTATTTTCCAAATATGTATCAATCGGTAGGGTATGAAACTTATGCTGAGTCAGATGCTTTCAAAAATGGTCAAGAAGCTCAGCTTCCTGTAAAAGGTACGGTAAAAAGAGGTTTTATTCCTTATGAGTATCCCAATACAACCGAAGGTTATGAATTGGCTAAAGCTAATTTGAAATCGCCTTTAGATTCTTTATCTAGAAATCCAGAAAAAGGGAAAGAATTATTCGGTATTTACTGTGCAATTTGTCATGGCGAAACGGGTAATGGTAAAGGAAAATTAGTAGAACGTGAAAAGTTCTTAGGAGTTCCTAATTATGCAGACCGACAAATCACAGAAGGAAGTGTTTATCATGTAATTACTTATGGATTAAATTCCATGGGTTCTCATGCCAATCAGTTGTCTCCAAACGAAAGATGGTTGGTTACTGACTACGTTTTAAAATTAAAGGCTGATTTATCCAAATAGAAATAATTGATTTTTTAGATATGTACACATTTTCAAAAAAGCTTAAAACGTTTTCAATTATCCTGATGATATTAGGATTGTTGGGGATTGGATATGGTTTTGCTACTAAACCTAACGACATAAAGGATGTTGAAAAAATTCTAGAGGATCAGCACCATGATGCACATGCCAATGCACATCATGTTACCGCAAACGATCATGCAGCTAGCGCAGAACACAACGCTCACTTAGAGCATGTTTTACACCAGTTACAAAATAAACCTTGGGCAGCTTTATATGTAGCAGCTTTGTTTTTTACTTTAATCGCTTTAGGAGCCTTGGTGTTTTATGCTTTGCAACAAGTGGCACAAGCAGGTTGGTCTCCTGTATTGTTCAGAGTAATGGAAGGTATTGCTAGTTATTTATTGCCAGGTTCTATCATTTTATTTATATTACTTGTATTATCCACTTTACACTTTAATCATTTATTTGTTTGGATGGATGCAGAGTTGTTGGATGTGAAAAGTCCTAAATACGATGCTTTAATTGCTGGTAAATCAACTTGGTTAAATGCAGGTTTCTTTTTAGTAAGAGCTTTCATCTTTTTATTAGGTTGGAATTTATATCGTCATTTTTCTAGAAAAAATTCTTTAGCTCAAGATGCGGCTAATGACAATACTAATTATAAAAAGAACTTTAAATTATCAGCTATTTTCTTAGTATTCTTTATTGTTTCTGAATCTATGATGTCGTGGGATTGGATTATGTCTGTAGATCCACACTGGTTCAGTACTTTATTTGGATGGTATGTTTTTGCCAGTTTCTTTGTGAGTGGAATAACCTCTATCGCTTTAGTTACTATTTATTTAAAATCTAAAGGTTACCTAGAATATGTAAATACAAGTCACATCCATGATTTAGCTAAATTCATGTTTGGTATCAGTATTTTTTGGACTTACTTGTGGTTTTCACAGTTCATGTTGATTTGGTATTCTAACATTCCAGAAGAGGTAACTTATTTTGTAACCAGAATTAAAGATTTCAATTTGCCGTTTTTTGGTATGGTAGTGATGAATTTTATATTCCCTTTCCTAATCTTAATCAATACAGACTTTAAACGTTTGAATTGGATTATTGTAATGGCAGGAGTAGTGATTTTATTAGGTCATTATGTTGATTTTTTCAATATGATTATGCCGGCTACTGTAGGTACTCAATGGTTTATTGGCGTATCAGAAATCAGTTCTGTTTTGTTTTTCTTTGGATTGTTTGTGTATGTGGTTTTCAATGCCCTTACCAAATCTCCTTTATTACCTAAGAGAAACCCATTTATCGAAGAAAGTAAACATTTTCATTATTAATAGTAAATACATTATTGTATGACCAGTTTGTTGATTATAGTTGTTTTAGTTTTAATATCTATTGCAGTTTGGCAGTTGGTGAAGATTTTTGATCTTACCCAAGCAGGAGCACAATCTGATGATAGTCAAGTTGCCAATGACGCAGATAATAATGTGAATGGTTATTTGATGTTTGCCTTTTTGGGATTCATTTACATATTTACCATTTATGGATTGTACAAATGGGGACATTTAGTACTGGGAACTCCAGCTTCTGAACATGGTGCAGAAGTAGATATGTTAATGAACATTTCTATGGTGCTTATCTTTTTTGTACAAACGTTTACTCAGGCTTTATTGCATTATTTTTCATTCAAATACCGTGGTAGAAAAGGACTTAAAGCTTTGTTTTTTGCCGATAATAATAAACTAGAATTGCTTTGGACAGGTATCCCTGTAGTGGTTTTATTCGGTTTGATTTTATACGGATTATATGCTTGGAATACCATTATGTTTGTTCCAGAAGACGAAGAAGTAATGGTCGTAGAATTATATGCTAAACAATTTGGATGGGAAGCACGTTATTCAGGAAAAGACAACACTTTAGGAAAATCTAACGTAAGATACATACAAGGAATTAACACTTTGGGTATTGATGCTACTGACCCAAATGCCCAAGATGATATTGTAGTTAACGAATTACACTTACCAAAAGGTAAAAAAGTATTGTTTAAAATCCGTTCTCAGGACGTTTTACACTCTGCTTATATGCCTCATTTCCGTGCGCAGATGAACTGTGTTCCGGGTATGGTTACTCAGTTTGCTTTTACACCTATCATCACTACTGCCGAAATGCGTCAGGATCCTGCGATTGTTGAAAAAGTAAATACCATTAATCAAATTAGAGCTAAAAAAAGCGAAGTGCTTAAAGCTAAAGGAGAAGAAGCATTAGAACCTTATACTTTTGATTACTTGTTATTATGTAACAAGATATGTGGAGCTTCTCACTATAACATGCAAATGAAAATAGTGGTAGAATCTGCAGATGAGTTTAAGAATTGGTTAAAAGATAAACCTACCTTTGGAGAGGCTCTTAAAGCTCAGAATACAACAGAAACCGAAGTAAAAGAAATTCCTGCTAAAGATTCAGTAGTGGTTGCTAAGGATTCAGCAGTGGTTAACGATAAAAAATAATTAATCTTACATAATATTTAAATCTACCAAAGATTATGTCAGCATCAGCTCACGAAAACGATCACAGTCAAGAACACGATCACCATCACAAAGAAACATTCATTACTAAATACATATTTAGTATTGATCATAAAATGATTGCCAAACAGTACCTGCTTACAGGTATCGTTATGGGGGTTATTGGTGTAGGATTATCTCTTTTGTTCCGTATGCAATTGGCTTGGCCAGAAGAATCTTTCAAAGTATTTGAAATCTTTTTAGGTGATAAAATGGCTCCAGACGGAGTCATGAAAAACGACGTGTATTTGGCTTTAGTAACCATTCACGGTACCATCATGGTGTTTTTCGTTTTAACAGCAGGTTTAAGTGGTACGTTTAGTAACCTTTTAATTCCATTGCAAATTGGAGCGCGTGATATGGCTTCAGGATTTATGAATATGATTTCTTACTGGTTATTCTTTTTATCTAGTGTAATCATGATTATATCTTTATTCGTAGAAGCTGGACCTGCATCTGCTGGTTGGACAATTTATCCGCCTTTAAGTGCTTTACCTCAAGCGATTCCAGGATCTGGAACAGGGATGACTCTATGGTTAGTTTCTATGGCTATATTTATTGCCTCTTCTTTAATGGGGTCTTTAAATTATGTAGTTACGGTTATTAACTTAAGAACAAAAGGAATGTCAATGACTCGTTTACCTTTAACGATTTGGGCATTTTTTGTTACTGCAATTATTGGTATTATTTCATTCCCAGTATTATTATCGGCTGCTTTATTGTTGATTTTTGACCGTAGTTTTGGTACTTCTTTCTTTTTGTCTGATATTTTTATCAGCGGAGAAGTTTTACATTACCAAGGTGGTTCTCCAGTATTGTTTGAGCACTTGTTTTGGTTTTTAGGTCACCCAGAGGTATATATTGTATTATTACCAGCTTTAGGGATAACCTCTGAAATTATTGCCACCAATTCTAGAAAACCAATTTTTGGATATAGAGCGATGGTAACATCAATCATTGCGATTGCCTTTTTATCAACGATTGTTTGGGGTCACCATATGTTCGTGTCAGGTATGAATCCTTTCTTAGGTTCGGTATTTACTTTCACTACTTTATTAATTGCTATTCCATCAGCAGTAAAAGCATTTAACTACATAACTACTTTGTGGAAAGGAAATTTACAGTTAAATCCTTCGATGTTATTTTCTATTGGTTTGGTTTCAACTTTCATTACAGGAGGTTTAACAGGAATCATTTTAGGAGATAGTACTTTAGATATTAACGTTCACGATACTTATTTTGTGGTTGCTCACTTCCACTTGGTAATGGGTATTTCAGCTTTATACGGAATGTTTGCAGGGATTTACCATTGGTTCCCTAGAATGTTCGGTAGAATGTTAAACAAAAATTTAGGATACGTACACTTTTGGGTAACCGCAGTGTGTGCTTATGGAGTTTTCTTCCCGATGCACTTTATTGGAATGGCAGGTTTACCAAGAAGATATTATACCAATACTGCTTTCCCTTTATTTGATGATTTAGCAGACGTTAACGTCTTAATTACAGCTTTTGCTTTAGTAGGGGGTGCTTTCCAATTGGTATTCTTATGGAACTTTTTCCATAGTATGTTCTACGGTAAAAAAGCAGAGATGAATCCTTGGAAATCAAATACTTTAGAATGGACTGCACCAGTAGAACACATTCATGGAAACTGGCCTGGAGCAATCCCAGAAGTACACAGATGGCCATATGATTATAGCAATCCTTACCACGAAGAAGATTTTGTTCCACAAACTGTTCCTATGAAACCAGGAGAGCAAGTGTTGAATCACTAGTCATTTTTAAAATATATAAAAGCCTTTTTACACAACTGTAAAAAGGCTTTTTTTTTACCATGCGCTTGCGTTATCTTTGCTCATATGAATGAAAATTTAAATCCTACCAACGAACATTTTAATCCCGAGGAATTAGATCTCGAAAAAAAATTAAGACCCTTATCATTTGATGATTTTACGGGTCAGGAGCAGGTTTTGGATAATTTGAAAGTTTTTGTAGAAGCAGCAAAATTAAGAGGAGAAGCCTTGGATCATACTTTGTTTCATGGACCTCCAGGGTTGGGAAAAACCACGTTAGCCAATATTTTAGCCAATGAATTAGGGGTAGGTATTAAAATTACTTCTGGCCCGGTGTTAGATAAACCAGGTGATTTAGCAGGTTTGTTAACTAATTTAGAGGAAAGAGATATTTTATTTATAGACGAAATCCATCGCTTAAGTTCTGTGGTTGAAGAATATTTGTACTCTGCCATGGAGGATTTCAAAATTGATATTATGATTGAATCTGGGCCCAATGCCCGTAGTGTTCAAATCAATTTAAATCCTTTTACTTTGGTGGGTGCCACCACACGTTCGGGTTTGTTAACTTCCCCTATGCGGGCGCGTTTTGGAATACAAAGTCGTTTACAATATTACAATACCGAATTATTAACCACCATTGTAGAACGCAGTGCTTCCATTTTAAAAGTACCTATTAATATGGAGTCTGCTATTGAAATTGCAGGTAGAAGTCGTGGCACACCTAGGATTGCTAATGCGTTATTGCGTAGGGTTCGCGATTTTGCCCAAATCAAAGGCACAGGAAAAATAGATATTGATATTGCTAAATATTCTTTAAAAGCTTTGAATGTGGATACGCACGGCTTGGACGAGATGGACAATAAAATCTTGTACACCATTATAGAAAAGTTTAAAGGAGGCCCTGTTGGTTTGTCTACCTTAGCTACTGCGGTTTCTGAAAACGGAGAAACCATAGAAGAAGTTTACGAGCCCTTTTTGATTCAAGAAGGTTTTATTATGCGTACACCTCGTGGGCGTGAAGCCACCGAAAAAGCTTATAAACACTTGGGTAAAATAAAAAACAATATACAAGGCGGATTGTTTTGATAGCTAAAAACGAATATACCTCATTTATAAAATCCGAAGCCCAACGCCTCGGATTTTTGTCTTGTGGTATTTCCAAAGCTGAATTTTTAGAACAAGAAGCTCCTCGTTTAGATCAATGGTTGCAAAATAATTACCACGGAGAAATGGCTTATATGGCGAACCATTTTGACAAAAGATTAAATCCCACGCTGTTGGTGGAAGGTGCCAAAAGTGTGATTTCTTTATTGTTGAATTATTATCCTTCCGAAACTCAAAATCCAGAAAGTTATCAGATTTCCAAATATGCTTATGGAACAGATTATCACACCGTAATCAAACAGAAACTACAAGAATTCTTACACAATATTCAAACCGAAATTGGCGAGGTGCAAGGGCGTGCTTTTGTAGATTCTGCACCTGTGTTAGACAAAGCTTGGGCTGCCAAAAGTGGATTAGGTTGGATTGGAAAAAACAGCAATTTGATTACCCAAAAAGTGGGTTCTTTTTATTTTATTGCAGAACTTATTGTGGATTTGCCGTTAGAATATGATACTCCTACAACCGATCATTGTGGTAGTTGCACCGCTTGTTTGGACGCTTGCCCCACACAAGCCATTATACAGCCGTATGTGGTGGATGGTAGTAAGTGTATTTCGTATTATACCATAGAACTTAAAAATCAAATACCTGTTGAAGCCAAAGGTTATTTAGACGATTGGGTTTTTGGTTGTGATGTGTGTCAGGATGTGTGTCCGTGGAATCGATTTTCAAAACCGCATCAAGAACCTTTGTTTCAGCCTAAAGCGGAAATTTTAAATTACACCAAACAAGATTGGCAAGAAATTACCGAAGACGTATTCAAAAAAGTGTTTAGGGATTCTCCGATAAAAAGAACCAAATTTGAAGGGTTTAAAAGAAATATAGATTTTTTAAAATAATTATTTTCTAATTTTTTGTTCCCATTTCCAAGCACTTGCTAGAGCATCTTCTAAACTTGATTCGGTTTTCCAACCCAATACTTTATTAGCTTTTGTGGTGTCAGCATAGGCTTGGGTAACGTCGCCTTCTCGGCGATCTACAATTTTATAAGGTAATTGGGTGTTGCTTACTTTTTCAAAAGCTTTGATGACTTCTAAAACAGAACTTCCTGTTCCGGTACCTAGATTAAAAACCTCTACTTTTTCGGCATTTTGTTTATGGACTAATCGTTCTAAAGCTACTACGTGGGCTTTGGCTAAATCTACGACATGAATATAATCCCTAATGGCTGTTCCGTCTGGGGTAGGATAGTCGTTGCCAAATACCGATAATTCTTGACGCAAACCAATAGCCGTTTGGGTAATAAAAGGCACTAAATTTTGAGGAACGCCTAAAGGTAATTCTCCAATAGCTGCAGTTGGATGCGCACCAATAGGATTAAAATATCTAAGTAAGATGCTGTTGATGTTACTTACCTTGGCTACGTCTTGTATGATTTCTTCTCCGATTTGTTTGGTGTTTCCGTAAGGCGACATGGCTTTTACTACAGGGGCATCTTCGGTAATCGGCATTTTTTCTGCCTGACCATATACGGTGCAAGAAGAACTGAAAATAAAATGAGCTTGTTCCTTTTTTTGTAATTCTTGTAATAAATATACTAAGGCATTGATATTGTTTTCGTAATACAATAATGGATTGCCTACACTTTCTCCAACCGCTTTAGAAGCCGCAAAGTGAATCACACCTATAATGTTTTGGTGTTTTTCAAAAAAAGCACGTAAACGGGTTTTGTCTCTTAAATCAAGATTTTCGAACAAGGGTTTTTTGCCAGTGATTGCGGTAATACCTTCAATTACGTCTAAAGAAGAATTGGAAAGGTTGTCTACAATCACCACTTCAAATCCTTTGTTTTGAAGTTCTACCACAGTGTGCGAACCAATAAATCCTAATCCACCAGTTACGAGTATTTTCATTTAGTTTTAGTTTTAAGTCGAAAGTTTTTTAAAAGATTTAATATAATTCACAATTATTTTAAATATTCTAGAATAGCTTGGGTAATATAGTTGATTTGTTCGTCATCTAATTCCGTGTGCATGGGTAACGAAATGACTTCTTTTGCCAATTGATTGGTTACGGGAAAATCTTCTTCTTTGTAACGCGCATCGGCATAGGCTTTTTGACTGTGTAAAGGAATCGGGTAATAGATGGCGCACGGAATGTCTTTGCCTAGTAAATGTTGCATGAGTCCATCGCGGTCGGCATTGATGATTCTTAGGGTGTATTGATGAAATACATGGCAGTCGCAGGTGTCGCAAATGCTTGGCGCGATGATGTTTTGATGACCTTGTAAGGCTGTGGTGTATTTGCGCGCGGCGTTTTGTCGGGCTTGATTGTATTGGTCTAATAAAGGTAATTTGGCATTTAAAACAGCGGCTTGTATACTGTCTAATCTGGAATTTACTCCAACAACATCGTGGTGGTAACGCACGTACATGCCGTGATTTACAATCCCTCTAAGCGTATGAGCCAAAGCGTCGTCGTTGGTGAATATAGCACCTCCGTCTCCGTAGCATCCTAAGTTTTTTGATGGAAAAAATGAGGTAGCACCAACGTGTCCGATGGTTCCTGCTTTTCTTTTGCTTCCGTCTGAAAATTTGCAATCGGCTCCTATGGCCTGTGCGTTGTCTTCTATAACGTATAAATTGTGTTCTTGTGCAATCTGCATAATGGCTTCCATATTGGCTACTCTACCAAATAAATGCACTGGAACAATGGCTTTGGTTTTGGGTGTAATGGCTTGTCTAATGCGTTCTAATGAAATGTTCATGTTGTGCAAATCCACATCCACTAAAACAGGCGTTAATTTTAACAAGGCAATCACTTCTACGGTAGCCGCAAAGGTGAAATCGGCGGTAATGACTTCGTCGCCAGGTTCTAAACCTAGTCCCATCATGGCAATTTGCAAAGCGTCGGTTCCGTTAGCGCAGGGGATGACGTGTTTTACGCCTAAATAATTTTCTAGGTTTTTTTGAAATTCGTGTACTTTTGGTCCGTTGATGTAAGTGCTGGTTTCTAAAACTTCTTGTATAGAAGTGTTAACGGTATCTTTGATATATTTGTACTGACCTTGAAGGTCAACCATTTGAATTTTTTTCATGGTGAAGAATAAAGTAAGCAAAAATAACCATTTATTTGGTAGTCGCAATTGTTGTGGCATTTATACTTAAACTCAAATCAGGATGTTTTTTATATATCGTTTAATTACCCAAATTGTTGCTTGGATTTTGCCTGTAACGGCTTTGTTTTCGGCTAAGATGAAAAGCTTTATTCAGGGTAGAAAGTTGGTTTGGGAACTGTTGAAAAATAACATCCAACCATCGGACAAAGTCATTTGGTTTCACGCGGCCTCTTTGGGGGAATACGAACAAGGATTGCCGATTATGAAAAGGTTGAAACAACAATTTCCACAACATAAAATTGTGCTTACTTTTTTTTCGCCTTCGGGTTACGAAGTTCGTAAAAACACGCCTTTTGCGGATGTGGTTTGTTATTTGCCGTTAGATACTCTTTTTAATGCGAAGCGTTTTGTACAGTTGGTGCATCCCGAAAAAGTTTTTTTTGTGAAGTATGAATATTGGCCTAATTATTTAAAAGAGCTAAAAAAACGAAATATTCCTACGTATTTGGTTTCGGGTATTTTTAGGGAAAATCAAGTGTTTTTTAAGTGGTATGGTGGGTTTTATAGAAATTGCTTACAAAGTATTACGCATTTTTTTGTGCAAGATTCAACTTCTGAAAATTTGTTAAAAAGCATCGGAAAAACCAATGTGAGTGTGAGTGGAGATACTCGTTTTGATAGGGTAGTGGAGGTGTTGAATGCCAATAATTCATTAGATTTTATTACCGAATTTACCCAAGAACAAACTACGGTAGTTATTGGAAGCTCTTGGCCTGCTGATGAAAAGTTGTTGGTGGAATATATTAATCAGTCTGATTTGTCTGTGAAATGGATTTTCGCTCCGCACAATATTAAATCTGAACAAATCCAACAACTGAAAAAGTCTATTCAAAAAGCGGTGGTTTTATATTCCGAAAAAGACCAAAGTGATTTAAAAAATGCACAAGTATTAATTATTGATGCCGTAGGTTTTTTAACCAAGGTATATGCTTACGCCGATGTGGCTTATGTAGGTGGAGGTTTTGGCTCTGGAATACACAACATATTAGAACCCGCGGTTTTTGGAGTGCCGATTGTGATTGGACCCCATTTTAAAAAATTTAAAGAAGCGGTTGATTTGGTCGATTTAGAAGCTTGTATTGTGGTGGATAATCAAAAGGAATTAAATGCTGTTTTGGATGGTTTATTAGTTGATCCCGAACGTCAAAAACAATTAGGCAAATTAGCGTCGGATTATGTTTTGCAAAATGCCGGAGCTACGGATTTGATTTTAAAATTGATAAATAAAAAATAGCTTTAGTTCTATTTGTTTTATCGTGAATCATTTGTTTACTTTGCAGTCTAGAATTTTTAGTTCTTTTACGTTTTGAAATGTTATAAAGAAAGACCGAGGGAATAGACCCTGTGAAGTCTTGGCAACCCTTTTCCTAAAAAGAAGGTGCTACGTTCTACCAGTTCGCTGGACAGATAACAACAAGAAAACTCCTTTGGTGCAACTTCTTTATAGCTATAAATATTAAAAAGTTACACCTTGAAAAATAAGTTTAAAGAAATTACGATTATTGATTACGGAACCGAAAACGGCGCCCATTACCATGCTGTAGCTTTGTCTTATCAGGTTTTTGGAAAACCTTTAGGAGAAGCACCTGTGGTATTGGTGGTGCATGCACTTACAGGAAATTCAACTGTGGCTGGTGAAGAAGGTTGGTGGTCAGAAGTTATAGGTGATGGTAAGGTGATTGATACTCAAAAATATTCAGTATTGGCATTTGATGTGCCAGGAAATTGTTTTAATGAGTATGTAATTGATAAATACAAAAATTTTACCGCCCGTGATATCGCTAAGATTTTTAGTGCAGGATTAAAAAGTTTGGGAGTAAAAGAATTATTCTCGGCTATTGGAGGTTCCATTGGCGGAGGAATTATATGGGAATTAGCGGCTTTACGACCTACATTGATTCAAAATCTAATTCCGATTGCTACAGATTGGAAAGCGACAGATTGGATGATTGCTAATACATTAGTTCAAGAAGCCATTTTAAACAATTCATCTAATCCGATTTACGATGCCCGAATGCATGCCATGAATTTATATCGTACGCCTGAATCGTATAAACTTAAATTCAATCGTTCTACCAACGAAGAATTACACGTTTTTAACGTAGAAAGTTGGTTGATGCATCACGGTGAAAAATTGCAAAAACGATTTCAGTTGACTGCCTACCGCATGATGAATAATTTATTGCGAACGGTAGACATTACCCGAGGACGTGGAACCATGCCCGAAGTAGTGGCAAATATTCAAAGTGCTATTTACATTGTGGCTATTGATACCGATTTGTTTTTTACCCGTAAAGAAAATCACGACGATTATTTGGAAATGAAAAAGGTAAAAGACAATGTATATTACGACGAAATACATTCCATTCACGGGCACGATGCCTTTTTAATTGAATTTGATCAATTAGAAAAAATCTTAAGTAAAATATTTAAATAAAACACACCATGCCATACGATAATTTTGAAACCAATGCCATAAGAGCTCAAATCAATCGCTCTGAATTTTTAGAACATTCTGCACCTATATATTTAAGCTCTAGTTTTATTTTTGAAGATGCCGAAGACATGAGAGCGTCTTTCACCGAAGAAAAACACCGCAATATTTACAGTCGTTTTTCTAATCCAAATACTTCGGAATTTGTAGAAAAAGTATGTCAGATGGAAGGAGCCGAAGATGGTTTGGCATTCAGTACCGGAATGGCAGCGATTTACAATACGTTTGCCGCTTTGTTAAGTAGTGACGATCACATTGTGTCGTGTAGTTCGGTGTTTGGTTCTACCCATACTTTGTTTACCAAGTATTTTCCAAAATGGAATATCAATACGAGTTATTTTAACGTAAACGATGTAGCAAACATCGAATCGTACATCAAACCGAATACTAAAATCATTTATGCAGAATCGCCGACCAATCCGGCAGTAGATATTTTAGATTTAGAATTTTTAGGACAGATTGCTAAAAAACACAACTTAATTTTAGTGATTGACAACTGTTTTGCAACGCCTTATTTACAACAGCCCATCAAGTTTGGAGCGCACATTGTGGTGCATTCAGCGACTAAATTAATGGACGGACAAGGACGTGTTTTAGGTGGAATTGCCGTTGGTAAAGCCGATTTGTTGCGTGAAATTTATTTGTTTGCCCGAAACACAGGGCCTTCATTGTCGCCTTTTAACGCTTGGATATTGTCTAAAAGTTTAGAAACTTTGGCCGTTCGTGTAGAAAAACATTGTGAAAATGCTTTGGCATTGGCTACTTTTTTAGAAAGTCACCCGCAGGTGAAACAAGTAAAATATCCATTTTTAAAATCGCATCCGCAATATGAAATTGCCCAAAAACAAATGAAGTTAGGAGGCAATATTGTAGCGATTGAAGTAAAGGATTTAGAAACAGGTCGTAAATTTTTAGACGCCATTCGTATGTGTACTTTGGCGGCGAACTTAGGGGATACCCGAACCATTGTAACGCATCCAGCTTCAACTACACACAGTAAATTGTCGGTAGAAGACCGCAACGAAGTAGGTATTACTGATGGTTTGGTTCGTATTTCCGTAGGATTAGAAAACATACAAGATATTATTGCAGATATTAATCAAGCGTTGAACGCTTCAGCTTTATAAAACATGAAAGCAGATATTAGACAAGCCTTAAAAGAACGCATTTTGGTACTCGATGGTGCTATGGGTACCATGATACAACAATATAAATTTACTGAAGAAGATTACCGTGGGGAGCAGTTTAAAAACTATCATTTATCGGTAAAAGGGAATAACGACATGTTGTCGATTACGCAACCCGAGGCGATTAAAGAAATTCATCGCAAGTATTTTGAAGCGGGTGCTGATATTGCGGAAACCAATACTTTTTCGGGTACTACTATTGCGATGGCAGATTACGAAATGGAGCAATATGTGTATCAATTGAATTATGAATCGGCTAAAATTGCTCGCGAAGTAGCCGATGAATTTACGGCTAAAGAACCTCATAAGCCACGTTTTGTAGCGGGCTCTATGGGGCCAACCAATCGTACAGCAAGTATGTCGCCCGATGTGAATGATCCGGGTTATAGAGCAGTAACTTTTGATGATTTGCGCATTGCGTACAAACAACAAGCGGAAGCTTTATTGGATGGTGGAGTAGATTTGTTGTTGGTAGAAACCGTGTTTGACACCTTAAATGCTAAAGCGGCTTTGTTTGCGATTGAAGAAGTAAAAGAGGAAAGAAAAATTGATGTGCCCGTGATGTTAAGCGGAACGATTACCGACGCTAGTGGACGTACGTTGTCTGGGCAAACTGCCGAGGCTTTTTTAATTTCGGTGTCGCATATTCCGTTATTGTCGGTAGGGTTGAATTGTGCTTTAGGTGCTAATCAACTGATTCCGCATTTAGAGGCCATTGCACACAATACCGAGTTTGGGGTATCGGCACATCCAAATGCAGGATTACCTAATGCCTTTGGAGAATACGATGAAACACCAGCACAAATGGCAACACACATTAAAGAGTATTTAGATAAAAAATTGGTCAATATTATTGGTGGGTGTTGTGGAACCACACCAGCTCACATTAAGTCCATTGCGGAATTGGCGGCTCAATACAAGCCCAGACCTATTTAAGGTTTTGTAGCGTAGTTCGTACCATTAATTAACGCATTCAATTATTTCAAATGAGCATACAACAAACAAAATACATGAAGTTGTCGGGGTTAGAACCTTTAGTTTTAAGTCCCAACATGAATTTTATTAACGTAGGAGAAAGAACCAATGTAGCGGGTTCCAGAAAATTCTTGCGTTTAATCAAAGAAGAAAAATACGAAGAAGCCTTAGATATTGCCCGTGATCAAGTAGAGGGTGGTGCACAAATCATCGATATTAATATGGATGACGGTATGATTGACGGTAAAGAAGCGATGGTTCGTTTCTTAAATTTAATCATGGCAGAACCTGATATTTCTAGAGTGCCAATTATGATTGACAGTTCTAAATGGGACATCATAGAAGCTGGATTAAAAGTAGTGCAAGGTAAATGTGTAGTGAATTCCATTTCATTAAAAGAAGGAGAAGAAGCGTTCCGTCATCATGTAAAATTGTTGAAACGATATGGAGCAGCTGTAGTTGTAATGGCTTTTGACGAAGTAGGTCAGGCTGATAATTATGAACGTCGTTGCGAAATTGCTAAACGTTCGTACGATATTATGGTGCATGAATTGGGCTTTCCGTCCGAAGACATCATTTTTGACTTGAATATATTTCCTGTGGCAACTGGTATGGATGAACACCGCCGAAATGCTATTGATTTTATAGAAGCTACGCATTGGGTAAGAACTCACTTAACCAACGCAAGTGTAAGTGGTGGGGTAAGTAATGTGTCTTTTTCTTTCAGAGGAAACGATACCGTGCGCGAAGCCATGCATTCGGTATTTTTATATCATGCCATAAAAAAAGGAATGAATATGGGAATTGTAAACCCAGCGATGTTGGAGGTTTATGATGATATTCCTAAAGATTTATTGGAGTATGTAGAAGATGTGATTTTAGACCGCAGAGACGATGCCACAGAGCGTTTGTTGGATTTTGCCGATTCGGTAAAAGGGGCTAAAAAAGAACAAGTTTTTGATTTAGAATGGCGTAACAAACCTTTGCAAGAACGCATCACCCACGCTTTGGTTAAAGGATTGGATTTATATATTGTAGAAGATGTAGAAGAAGCTCGTTTACAAGTGGCCAAACCATTAGAAGTTATCGAAGGACATTTGATGATTGGAATGGGTGTAGTAGGAGATTTGTTTGGCGATGGAAAAATGTTTTTACCGCAAGTAGTGAAATCGGCAAGGGTAATGAAAAAAGCCGTAGCCTATTTAATGCCATTTATTGAAGCTGCAAAAGATGAAAATTCAAAACCACAAGGAAAAGTATTATTAGCTACCGTAAAAGGTGACGTGCACGATATTGGAAAAAATATTGTGGGTGTAGTATTGGCTTGTAATAATTATGAAATCATAGATTTAGGCGTAATGGTTCCGCCAGAAAAAATTCTGGAAGAAGCCAAAAAACACAACGTAGATGTGATTGGATTAAGTGGATTAATTACGCCATCGTTAGATGAAATGGTACATATTGCCAAAGAAATGAAACGATTGGATTTTAAAATTCCGTTGTTGATTGGTGGGGCGACTACATCACGAGCGCATACTGCCGTAAAAATTTCAGAACAATACGATCATGGAGTGATTCATGTGTTGGATGCTTCACGTTCCGTGCCTGTAGTAAGTACGTTAATTAACGATGATACCAGAGAAGAATTTTTGCGAAAAACTTACGCAGAATATGATGAATTGCGTGAAGGTTATTTAAGCCGTGCCCGAACCAAAGAATATGTAAAATTAGAAGACGCTCGTGCGCAAAAGTTTAAGATAGATTGGAAAGCCGATGAGGTTTATAAACCAAAACAACTAGGTGTTCATGTAATTGATGATTTAGATTTTAATGAGTTGGTGCCTTATTTGGATTGGACTCCTTTCTTTCAATCTTGGGAATTGCACGGAAAATTTCCAAATATTTTAAAAGATGAGGTAGTAGGTGAGCAAGCTTCGGAATTGTATAAAGAAGCTCAAGCCATGTTGCAATGCATTTTAAAAGAAAAATGGTTTACCGCTAAAGCAGTTTACGGATTATTTCCTGCCAATACGGCTGATAATGCTGACGATATAGAAATTTATACCGACGAAACCAGAACCCAAGTAGCCGAAACCGTATTGACTTTACGTCAACAATCAGCAAAAGCTCCAGGCAAACCTTATATCGCTTTGGCAGATTTTGTGGCGCCAAAATCAACTGGATTAAAAGATTATATCGGCGGATTTTGTGTAACCACAGGTTTTGGAGTAGAAGAAAAAGCAGAAGAGTACAAACAAAAAATGGACGATTATAATTCCATTATGGTGAAAGCTTTAGGCGATCGTTTTGCAGAAGCTTTCGCAGAATATTTACACGATAAAGTGCGTAAAGAATTTTGGGGATATGGTTCTAACGAAAATTTAAGCAATGAAGAGTTGATTAAAGAAGCGTATCAAGGGATTCGTCCGGCACCGGGTTATCCAGCTTGTCCGGACCACTTAGAGAAAAAAACCTTGTGGAAATTGTTAAATGTGGAAGAAAATATAGGTGTAACCTTAACCGAAAGTTTGGCGATGTTCCCAACCGCAGCTGTTTCAGGAATGTATTTTGCCCATAAAGAAGCCAAATATTTTGGATTGGGAAAAATCAAAGAAGATCAATTAGAAGATTACGCACAACGCCGAGGGATTTCTAAGGAATTAGCCGAAAAATGGTTAAGCCCTAATTTGGCGGAGTAGATTTTTGGGTCTTAGGTTTTTGGTCAAGGGTTTTAGGTTTTAATTTTTTTAAAACCCAACACCCAACACCCAACACCCAATACCCAACACCTAAAACCTAATAAAATGAAAGTAACCGATCATATCGCACAAGCCCAAGGGAAAACTTTATTTTCCTTTGAGGTAATACCACCGCAAAAAGGAAAAAACATTCAAGAATTATACGATAACATTACGCCATTAATGGAGTTTAAACCTCCGTTTATTGATGTAACTACTTCGCGTGAAGAGTATGTGTATGTGAATAAAAATGGTTTGTTAGACAAACAAATTACCCGTATGCGTCCGGGAACCATTGGGATTTGTGCTTCTATTATGCATAAATATCAGGTAGATGCCATTCCGCATGTGATTTGTGGCGGATTCACTAAAGAAGAAACCGAATACATGTTGGTGGATTGTCATTACCTAGGAATTGACAATTTAGTGGCTTTGCGGGGCGATGCCATGAAAGACCAAAAGTATTTTGAGCCTACTAAAGGAGGGCACACTTATGCAGTTGATTTGGTGAAACAAATTAGCGATTTGAATAAAGGGAAGTTTTTACACGATATTATGGATAATGAAATGCACACCGATTTTTGTGTAGGTGTAGCAGGTTATCCAGAAAAACACATGGAGGCTCCTTCTTTAGAATTTGATTTGCAAAAGCTAAAAGAAAAAGTAGAGGCAGGCGCTGATTATGTAGTTACCCAAATGTTTTTTGATAACAAAAAATATTTTGAGTTTGTAGCCAAAGCGAAAGCTATTGGTATTAACGTACCGATTATTCCGGGTTTAAAACCCATTGCCGTACAACGTCATTTACAGATTTTACCACACGTATTCAGTTTAGATATTCCGCAAGAATTGGTTAGCGAAGTGTTGAAATGTAAAACCAACGCTCAAGTCAAACAAGTAGGTATTGAGTGGTGTATTCAGCAAAGTAAAGAGTTAATCGCCGCAGGCGTTCCGTTTGTTCATTTTTACTCTATGGGTAAATCTGACAATATTAAAGCGGTAGCCGAGGCGGTGTTTTAAATATAAACGCTTAGCAAGTAATTGTTTAAGATTAGGAGGTTTTGCAGGGTTGAAAAAACAATAAGGTTTTGTTAATTTTTCATATTCTATTAGGAAGGGTTTTATTTTTACATAAATCATTCACACACATTTACCTATTCCCTAAAAATCTTAATTATGAAAAAAATCATTTATTCATTATTTGCTTTGGTTTTTTTGTTGTCTTGTGATAAAGATGACGAAAAAGTAGTTACGAATACCGACAAAGAATTATTAGAAATGTCCATAAAAACAGATGGTTTTACATGGTATAAAAAGTCAGATGCTTTATTGGATAAAAGTTCTGGAAGCGCACATAATTATCCGTTTTTAAAAACTCGATTTAATGCAGTAGCCGCTTCTCAACTAACTGAAGAAGGGAAAGTGAAAGCCGGAGCTGTTTTTCCAGAAGGTTCCTTAATTGTAAAAGAATTGCGTAACGATGCTTCTTCGGTAGCAAGATATGCGGTGTTGTACAAAAAGTCGGGCCATGAATTTGCAGATGCTAAAGGTTGGGTTTGGGGATATATTAATTCTGATGGAAGTGTCGCTGAATCGGCTTCTAACAAAGGGAAATCATGTATTTCTTGCCATTCTCAGGCAGAGAATATTGATTACATGTTAATGAATAAGTATTTTAATTAGTTAATACTGTTTAGGTGTCTAGAAAAAAAATTAAAAATAAATAATGACTTACATTAAGTTTTTTTTAGGGTTATTATTTTGTTGTTTTTTAAATAATGTAATTTTTGCTCAAGATTCTATACCCAAAAATTGGAAATTCAGCTTTCAGTTAGATAATCGTTTCTCTAGTATTCGAAACACAGATATCTTAATTTTAGGAGCCAAGGTGGGCTCTCAATATAAAAACAGACTTCGTGTAGGAGGAGGTGTTTCGTTTATAACTAGTCCGGTTGAAGTTACTTTTTTTAATCAAAAAAATGATGTCAGAGGCACTGTTGATATTGGTTTTTGGTACGGTAGCTTATTTGCCGATTTAATTGTCTATAAAAACGATAAGTGGGAGTGGTTGATTACAGAACAAATTGGTTTTGGAAAACTGTCAATTGTAAGAACTACGGTAGATGATGATGTGGTAAGAGCCGCTAGGGTTAATTTGTGGGTTAATGAAACTTCAACGCAAACCAGTTATAAAATTAGACCTTGGATAGGCGTTGGAATAGGCGTAGGGTATCGTAGAATTTTTAACGGAGATAATTTGTTGAGCGATACTTTTAATGCTCCCATTTATATTGGAAAATTAATTCTGTATCCTCAGTATTGGTTAAAAAAATAAAAAGCCTTCAATTATGAAGGCTTTTTATTTATGAGGATTAAAAAGGAAGATTAATCCCTTCTTCCCATATAAATCATTACGTAATACAATAAAGTAGCAATAGAACCAATCGCAGCAACTACATACGTTCTGGCAGCCCATTTTAAAGCATCTTTAGCCGCGTCGTGTTCTTGATGGTTTAACATGCGTTTGTTTTCTAACCAAGCCAAAGCACGATTACTGGCGTCGTATTCTACCGGTAAGGTAATTACCGAAAACAAAGTAGTGGCAGCAAAAATCACGATACCAACCAATAGCAATTCTGGAAATTTATTAATCATTAAAACGCCGGCTAACAATATCCATTGTACGATGTTAGACGCAAATGAAACTACGGGTACTAATTTAGAACGCATGGTTAACCACTCGTAAGCCGTAGCATGTTGCACGGCGTGCCCAACTTCGTGAGCCGCTACTGCCGCAGCTGCTGCATTGCGTTGGTTATACACTGCTTCGCTTAAGTTTACGGTTTTATCTGCTGGGTTGTAGTGGTCAGTTAATCTACCTGGGGTAGAAATCACTTTTACATCAAAAATACCGTGGTCTGCCAACATTTTTTCAGCGATTTCAGCACCGCTCATGCTGTTTTGTAAATGCAGTTTAGAATATTCTTCGAATTTACTTTTTAAACGATAACTCACCAACCAACTGGCGCCCATTATCAGAATCATTAGGATCATTCCCATAACTAAAATGTTTTATTTTGTTTTTCAGATTTCAAAGATAAAGCCAAACGAACAACTATGACAGAATTTCAGATTTTTTTAACTAGGTCTTGGGTCTTTGGTTTTGGGTCTTTGTTTTTTTTTGGTGTAGATATATTAATAATTTCACCTAACACCTATAACCCAACACCTAAAACCCAACACCCAACACCCCAATCACTAACCCACCAAATTAATAATCTTCCCCGGTACAATAATCACTTTTTTAGGTGCGTTTCCGTTTAACTGGGCTTGGGTTCTTTCGTCTGCCAATACCATTTCTTCAATTTGTTTAGGTGTTAAATCCAAAGGTAATTTTAGGGTGAAACGCATTTTTCCATTGAATGAAACAGGATATTCCTTTTCACTTTCTACCAAATATTTCTCTTCATATATTGGAAATGGAACCGTTGAAATGGAACCTTGATGACCCAATTGACTCCACAATTCCTCGGCAATGTGTGGGGCATACGGCGAAATCAAAATGGCTAAAGGTTCTAAAATGGCGCGGTGGTGACATTTTAATTGTGCCAATTCGTTTACACAAATCATAAATTGTGACACAGATGTATTGAACGAAAAATGCTCAATATCCTCAGTTACTTTTTTAATGGTTTTGTGTAAGGTTTTGTACATGTCTGCCGTTGGTTCTTCATCGGTGATGTTTAAACCGTTGTCGTCAAAATACAAACGCCATAATTTTTTTAAGAAACCAAATACACCTGTAATTCCTGCGGTATTCCAAGGTTTGGCTTGCTCCAAAGGTCCTAAAAACATTTCGTACAAACGCAAAGTGTCGGCTCCGTATTCGTTACAAATGTCATCAGGGTTTACCACGTTGTATTTGGATTTGGACATTTTTTCGACTTCGCGTCCAACGATGTATTTGCCATCTTCTAAAAAGAACTCAGCATCTTTATATTCAGAATATAATGGATGATTTTTGAATGCTTCTATGTTTAATTCATTAGTGATATCGTTAATGCATGATAAGTTAACGTGTTTAGGATAAAACTCTGGACTTATCTCAATAGAAAAAATAGTGTTGCCATAAATAGCTTTGAGTTTGTCTTTCAAAATATTAAAAACTTCAAAATCACTTTTATATTCTATTATTAGAACACGACATTCCTTATCAAAAAGGATAATTTTATCTATTGGATCATTAATGTTTTTCCAATTAAAATGTATTTCATTGATGCTGTATTTTTTACATACACTTCTTATGGTGCTATTTGTAGTGTGGGATATAAAAATATTTTTTTCTTCAATTTCATCTCCTAATATTCCATTTATATTTAATCTATATGCAAACGCACTCATTCCCAAAATCATCCCCTGATTGATCAATTTCTTGAAGGGTTCTTCGGTTGGGGCAAATCCTTTGTCTTTCAAAAATTTATTCCAAAAACGAGAATACAATAAATGCCCTGTGGCATGTTCGCTTCCGCCTAAATATAAATCAACACTTTCCCAATATTTTAAAGCATCTGCGCTAGCAAATTCATTTTCATTTGTTGCATCCATATAACGCATCCAATACCAAGAGCTTCCTGCCCAACCAGGCATGGTGTTTAATTCCAACGGAAAAACGGTAACGTGGTCAATCAAATCATTATTAACTACTTTGTTATTTACGGTGTCCCAAGCCCAAACAGTGGCGTTGCCTAAAGGCGGTTGACCATCTTCGGTAGGTAAATATTTTTCTACCTCTGGCAACACAATGGGTAAATGTTGTGCGTCAATCATTTGCGGTAAACCATTCACGTAATACACGGGGAAAGGTTCGCCCCAATATCTTTGACGAGAAAATACCGCATCGCGCAAACGGTAATTGGTTTTGCCTTTTCCTTGCCCGATGGCTTCTAATTGATCTATGACTTTTTTAGTCGCTTCTTTATAACCCAAACCGTTTAAAAAGTCGGAGTTTATTAATTCAAAACCGCTTTTTTCAGTAAAGGCTTTTTCGGAAATATCCTGATTAAAAATGTTTTTAATTTCGGGCATTCCATTTTGTCCTTTAAAGAAATTCGCAAAAGCATAATCACGCTCATCGCCCGCAGGCACAGCCATTACAGCGCCTGTTCCGTAGCCAGCCAAAACATAATCGCCAATCCAAACAGGAATCGGTTCCTTAGTAAACGGATGCTCGGCATACGCACCAGTAAATACCCCCGAAATGGTTTTTACATCCGCCATTCTTTCTCTTTCCGAACGTTTAGCCGTAGCTTCCACATAAGCTTCCACAGCAGCTTTTTGTTCTGGCGTTGTGATTTGAGAAACCAATTCGTGCTCAGGCGCCAAAGTCATAAACGTAACGCCAAAAATGGTGTCGGGTCTTGTTGTGAAAACATCAATATTTCCTACTTCATCCTTACTACTTATGACTTTAAAGCTTACCATTGCTCCTACACTCTTCCCAATCCAATTTCTTTGTGATTCTTTTATCGATTCGCTCCAATCTATTGAGTCTAAACCTTGTAATAATCTTTCGGCATAGGCAGAAATGCGCATGCTCCATTGGGTCATTTTTTTACGAATCACTGGGTGACCGCCACGTTCCGAAACGCCGTTTACGATTTCATCATTCGCCAAAACGGTTCCCAAAGCAGGGCACCAGTTTACTTCGGTTTCGGCTAAATAAGTTAAACGGTATTGTAATAATATTTTTTGTTTTTCCTCAGTTGAAAAAGCATTCCATTCCGTTGCTGTAAATGGATTGATATTGTCATCGCAAACTGCATTTACTGTAGCATTTCCTTCTTTTTCAAAAACAGCAATTAAGGTTGAAATGTCTTCGGCTTTATCGGTGTCTTTATTATACCACGAATTAAACAACTGAATAAAAATCCATTGGGTATGTTTGTAATAATCCGGATTTGAAGTTCTTACCTCTCTGTCCCAATCAAACGAAAACCCAATTTTATCTAGTTGTTCACGGTAACGCGCAATATTTTCACGCGTGGTTTTTTCGGGGTGTTGCCCCGTTTGAATCGCATATTGTTCCGCAGGTAAACCAAACGAATCATACCCTTGCGGATGCAACACATTAAACCCCTGATGACGTTTGTAACGCGCCACAATATCACTAGCAATATAACCCAGCGGATGACCTACGTGCAAACCAGCGCCCGACGGATAAGGAAACATGTCTAAAACGTAAAATTTAGGTTTTAGGTTTTGGGTTTTGGGTTCAGGTTGTTCTGCTTTAAAAGTTTTATTTGCTGCCCAAAATTTTTGCCAATTTTGTTCTATTTCCGAGGGATTGTATTTCATGATAAGTCTAAAGTTTGAAATTCAAATGTCTAAAGTCAAAAAATGGAATTTTTAGTTTAGGTCGCAAAAATAATTTTTTTTCGGGCGTGCCCTGTCATTTTTTCCAAAAATGTCAGGTCGGGCCATACGCCGTCGCTCCTCCATTGCATTGCGGGAGCTCCACAAGGCTGCTGTCCCTCGTATGTTTGTATTCGTAAATTTGTTACAGTTCAATCATTATGATTAGATAGTGATGAGAACGAGTGATTTATGTCTATCCCTTGATAATCCTTCAGAGATATATCGTGTGTGAGAAATTAAACCTCGTTCTCTTTG
>NZ_DLGY01000040.1:0-47534 GCF_002482945.1 Flavobacterium sp. UBA7682 | reverse complement strand
ATTCTCTTCTCGTTTTGAGATAGTCTACCAATTGTCTTTAGGTGTTGATACACCAATATTTAATGATAACCAAGTAGTTGTTTACCAAAATGAAGCTAATGATTTAGTAATTAATACTGGTAATGTGATAATGTCAGATGTAAAAGTATTTGATATAAGAGGTAGATTATTATCAGAAAGTAAAGGAATCAATGCTTCACAAACCACTATAAAAGCTGGTCAGACCAATCAAGTATTATTGGTTCAAATTACTTCTCAAGAAGGGTCGGTTGTGACTAAAAAAGTAATGAGATAATGTTTATTTAAAAAAATTAAAAAACCATCAAGTAATTGTTATGAAGAATATTTTAAAATTATATTTAGTCGCTTTTTTATTAGCTTCAGATTTTGTTGCTTTCGCACAGCCCGGTGACGGTGATGACGGTGGTGGTGGTGACGGAGGTGTTGAAGGTGGAGGTGATCCTCAACCGGCACCAATAAATGCAAAGTTAATTTTGTTGCTAATTGTAGGTGTTTTGTTTGTTTTTTACACCTATAAAAAGAATAGAAGAACTGTTTAAATTTAAATAGAATTTCAATAAAAAACCATCCATTATATTCATGATTTGAGTAAAATGGATGGTTTAAAATTTTAACTGTACAACTTTTTGGAACTAGTCAAATTCTGAAGTAAAATACAACTTCACATTAGGAAACTTGCTTTGTGTCATTTGTATTGTGAATTCTGAATCGGCCAAGAATACCAATTGACCATATTTGTCATGTGCCAAGAATTTTTGCTTGATTCTTTTAAATTCTTTAAATTCTTCACTCTTAGGATCAGTTGGTTTTACCCAACAAGCTTTGTGTACAGGGAAATTCTCATAACTGCATTTAGCGCCATATTCATGCTCCAAACGATATTGGATTACCTCATACTGTAAAGCACCAACGGTTCCAATAATTTTTCTGTTGTTCATTTCTAAGGTAAATAACTGCGCTACACCTTCATCCATCAATTGGTCAACACCTTTGTCTAATTGTTTAGATTTCAAAGGATCGGCGTTATTAATGTATCTGAAATGCTCCGGAGAAAAACTCGGAATTCCTTTGAAGCTCATTACTTCTCCTTCAGTTAAAGTATCTCCGATTTTGAAATTTCCGGTATCGTGTAAACCCACAATGTCTCCGGGATACGAAATGTCAACAATCTCTTTTTTCTCAGCAAAGAATGCATTCGGACTGGAGAATTTTAAATTTTTATTAAGTCTTACGTGCGTGTAAGGTTTGTTTCTTTCGAATGTGCCCGATACAATTTTGACAAAAGCCAATCTATCGCGGTGTTTCGGATCCATATTGGCGTGTATTTTGAACACGAAACCGGTCATTTTTTCTTCTTCAGGATTCACCAATCTGGTTTCTGATTCTTTTGGTCTTGGCGTTGGCGCAATTTCAACAAAACAATCGAGCAATTCTCTAACGCCAAAATTATTCAAAGCCGAACCAAAAAACACCGGTTGCAAAGTACCCTCTAAATAACTTTGTCTGTCAAAAGCCGGATACACTTCTGAAATCAATTCCAATTCTTCTCTTAGTTTTACCGCCGGTTTTTCACCAATTATTTTTTCCAATTCCGGACTTTCAATGTCTGAAAAAGCAATCGTATCTTCTATGTTTTTACGACTATCACCACTAAAAAGATTGATGTTTTGTTCCCAAATATTATAAATTCCTTGGAAATCATAACCCATTCCGATAGGGAAACTCAAAGGCGTAACAGTCAAACCTAATTTTTGTTCGACTTCATCCATTAAATCGAAAGCGTCTTTTCCTTCACGGTCTAACTTATTGATGAAAACAATAATTGGAATCTTTCGCATTCTACAAACTTCAACCAATTTTTCGGTTTGTTCCTCAACACCTTTTGCAACGTCAATAACAACTATAACACTGTCAACAGCAGTCAAAGTTCTGAAAGTATCTTCGGCAAAATCCTTGTGACCAGGTGTGTCGAGAATGTTAATTTTTTTGTCTTTATAATTAAAAGCCAAAACCGAAGTCGCTACCGAAATTCCTCTTTGGCGCTCAATCTCCATAAAATCGGAAGTGGCTCCTTTTTTTATTTTATTGTTCTTCACCGCTCCGGCTTCTTGAATTGCTCCACCAAAAAGTAGTAACTTCTCTGTTAGTGTAGTCTTTCCGGCATCGGGATGCGAAATAATTCCAAAAGTTCTGCGGCGTTGTATTTCTTTTAAAAAACTCATGATTTTCGATAAATTGTCTGCAAAAATACTATTATTTACTCATTATTTAGGCATGTATTTTGGCTCAGTTTTCTTTAATAAAAAATAAGGTAAAAGTTCTGTTAATAAAATTTTGTTAATAGTAGGCTCGATACTTGTATAATGTGTTTGAATTGTTACTTTTGTTGATTGTTACCTTGATAAACCAAAGCACTTTTGGCTGTTCAAAAAAACAAATATTTAATTGTAAAGTTTTTAATAGAAATTATAAAAGCATGAGTTTAAAACAGTTTTTTTTAGGATTGTTCTTTTCAATGTCAATTGCCGGATTTGGGCAAAATAATTCAAAAGAAGTTTTGTTTACGGTCAATGATAAGCCTTATTATACTGACGAATTTGCAAGGGTTTACAAAAAAAATCTCGATTTAGTAAAAGACGAATCTCAGAAAGATTTAAACCAGTATTTAGAGCTCTTCGTTGGTTACAAATTAAAAGTCAATAAAGCCTATAAATTAGGATTACAAGACAATCCAAAATACCAAAATGAGTTAAAATCTTACCGAACTCAATTAGCCAAAAACTATTTTAACGATACTAAAATCACCCAAGAATTGGTTGAAGAAGGTTATAATCGTTTGCAAAAAGAAGTGAGAGCTTCTCATATTCTTATATTAGTTGATGAAAATGCATCTCCTGAAGACACTTTAAAGGCTTATAAAAAGATAGAAGACATCAGCAAGAAAGCACTAGCGGAAGAAAATTTTGGTGCTTTAGCTGTTCAATATTCTGAAGATCCATCAGCTAAAGAAAACAAAGGTGATTTAGGTTACTTTTCAGCTTTCAGAATGGTGTATGCTTTTGAGAATGCTGCCTTCAACACGCCAAAAGGGAAAGTTTCCAAAATTGTCAGAACCCGTTTTGGATATCATATCCTTAAAGTGGAAGATATTAGAAATAACCGTGGAGAAGTTACGGTAGCGCATATCATGGTTTTGAAACCAAAATCAAAATCTGAAGACGAAGACGAAGACGAAGACGAAGAACAAGATCAAGCAAAAAATACCATTAATGAGATTTACAAAAAAATCCAACAAGGTGAAAAGTTTGAGGATTTAGCCAAACAGTTTTCTGAAGATAAATCGTCTTCTTCAAAAGGTGGCGTTTTGAATAAATTCAGCTCAGGTCAACTAAGTTCGGAAGAATTTGAAAATGTGGCTTTTTCATTGTCAACACCAAATGAAATTTCGACACCATTCCAATCCCAATTCGGATGGCATATCGTTAAGTTAATCCAAAAGCATCCGGTGCGTACCTTGGATGAAATGAAAATTGAGTTGGAAGGCAAAATCGGTAAAGATGACCGATCTAAGAAAATAACTGCTTCTCTAAATGAAAAATTAAGAAAAAAATATACCCATAAAAGAGACAATAAGCAATATGCTATTCTTTCGAAATTGGTTACCAATGATTTTTATGACGCAAAATGGAAGCAACCGGAGAATACTAAAGACTATACAGCTGCATTGTTAACGATCAACAATAAAAAAATTGATGGTAATGCATTTTTAGAATTTGTAGACAAACAGCAAAAATCAGGCTTGGCGGTTAAACCTATTGCTAAATTGGTTGATGCTTTGTATGAGAAATTCTTAGACAATCAATTGACGGCTTATTATGATGAAAATCTTGAAGTTGAATTTTTAGAATTTGCCAACGTAATGGAAGAATACCGTGATGGTTTGTTGCTTTTCGACTTGATGGAAAAAGAAATTTGGGAAAGAGCCAAAACAGATACGATTGGTTTGCAAAAATTCTACGAAGAGCACAAAACAGAACACCAATGGAAAAACAGAGTGGAAGCTACAATTCTTTCGTCTACTAAAATGGATGAGATTAAAAAAGCATTGGCTTTGTTAAAGAAAGGAACAGAAGTACAGGCAATCAAAGAAAAATTAAATATTGGAAATGTAGTCAACGTAATGAGCAATAGCGGCGTGTTTGAAGAAGGAAATGACGCTTTGCCAAAAAGTACGAAGTTTGAAGTAGGTATTTCAGATATTCAAAAAGAAGGAGAATATTATTTTGTTACCAAAGTGGACAAAGTAATGCCAAAAGGAATTAAAACTTTAGACGAATGCAGAGGAAAAATAGTGAATGATTATCAGCAATATCTGGAGCAAAGATGGGTTGATGATTTGAAACAAGAATTTGTGGTTAAAGTCAATAAAGATGTTTTTGAAAAAGTAAAAAAACAGTTGAATCCATAAATGATTAGAAATAGCCTTTTCTTAATAATGGTTTTGTTTTGTTCTTGTAATTATTTTCAACCGGAACAAAAAACGGAATCCATTGCCAGAGTCGGAAAAAGTTATTTGTATAAATCTGATATCGCTACTTTAGTTCCTGCCGGAACTTCAAAAGAGGACAGCGTGCTTATGGTTAGAGATTTTATCAATCGTTGGGCAAGTCAAAAATTGCTTATTGAAGCCGCCGAAATAAACCTAAGCGAAAAGAAAAAAGGAGAATACAACGCTTTAATTAAGCAATACAAAATAGATTTATATACCAAAGCGTATATAGAAGAAGTGGTTAAAAATACCGTAGATACTTTAGTAACACAACAAGAGTTAAAAAAATACTACGATGAAAACAAGGAGAATTTTAAAACCAACGGAACCTTAGTTCGACTGCGGTTTGTTAATTTGGCTAAAGATAATCCTCGTTTTGCCACCATAAGAAGCAAGTTCTTTGATTATAATAAAAAAGACAAAAAGTTTTGGGACACCTATGCTTTGCAATTTAAAAGCTTTGCTTTGAACGACTCGATTTGGGTTGACATGAGTCAGGTTTATGCGAAATTACCGGTAATCAATCCGGATAACCGAGATGAATTCATTCGGCCGGGAAGAAAGGCGGAGATTCAGTCAAACGAAGATGTCTATTTAATCAAAATTACCAATGTGATTGATAAGAATCAAATTTCGCCGTTTGAATACATCAAACCCACTTTGAAAGAAGTTATATTGAACAAAAGAAAATTAGAATTAATAAAGAAATTTGAAAAAGAGATTACCGATGATGCCATTAAAAACAAGGATTATGAAATATATAAATAGCCAACTCATAGTAGCCGTTATTGCTACAATTATTACAGTTGGTTCAACCAATGCTCAAGAAATAATTAAGGATTCTGTAAAAACAGTTCAGCCAACCAAATCCTCAAAAAAGGTTAAAGTCGACGGAATCATCGCTACTGTTGGTGATTATATTGTTTTAGATTCAGATATTGACAAATCATTTTTAGAATTATCAAGCCAAGGGCAATCTATTAAAGACATTACCCGTTGTCAAATGTTGGGCAAGTTATTGGAAGAAAAATTATACGCACACCAAGCCATTCAGGATAGTATCGTGATTAAAGATGAAGAGGTTAAGGAAAAAATGGCCGAACAAATTGGTTACATGGTGGAGCAATTGGGCACAATGGATAAGGTGATAGACTATTTCAAAAAAGACAATGAAGAAGATTTCAGAAGTGAGTTATTTGATATCATCAAAACCAATAAATTGACCATGGAGATGAGAAAAAAAATCATCGATGGCGTTGAAATCACTCCCGAAGAAACCCGTAATTTCTTTAAGTCTATTCCACAAGATGAGTTGCCGGTTTTTGGTGCTGAAATGGAAGTAGCCCAAATTGTAATTACGCCTAAAATTTCTCAAGAAGAAAAACAAAGAGTTATTAACCGATTAAAAGAAATCAAAGCAGAAGTTTTGGCAGGAGCAAGTTTTAAAACCCGAGCCGTAATTTACACTGATGACAAAGCCTCTGCGCCAACAGGTGGTTTTTATAAAATCAACAGGAAAACACAATTCGTAAAAGAATTCAAAGATGTGGCTTTTAGTTTAGGTGAAGGCGAAATTTCAGAACCATTCGAAACGGAATATGGTTATCATATTATCATGGTCGAAAAAATTAAAGGACAGGAAGTTGAGTTGAGACATATTTTAATGATGCCAAAAGTTTCTGACCAAGCTTTGAAAGACGCTAAAGAAAAAATTCTTACCATCAAAAATAAAATCGAAAGCGGTGAAATCACTTTTGCCGAAGCGGCCAAAACCATGTCAGACGAAAAAGAAACCAGAGCTAATGGCGGAACGTTAATCAATCCAAAAACACAAGATACGCATTTTGAGTTGACTAAAATGGATCCGAGTTTATACAGCGAAGTGTCTAATTTAAAAGACAATGCCATCACGTCACCAATTTTAGATGATGATCCAAGAACCGGGAAAAAGTATAAAATTATTACCGTAACCAATAGGATTAATGAGCATACCGCTGATTATTCCAAAGATTACATCAAAATCAAAGATTTGGCACTAAAAGAAAAACAAATCAAAGCCATTGGAAAATGGTCTGAGGAAAAAATCAAGGAAACCTACGTTAAAATTAATGGAGAATACCAAGATTGTTTGTTTATTAATAACTGGCAAAAAAAATAAGTGTAATTTAGAACTTTCAAATCCTAATTTCGAACCTTCGAGACTTAATCTTAAAATCCTAAATAATCATGTCTGATGTTGCTGCCATTCAAAATTTAGTTCAAAAACGTTTAGAGCTTAAAAAAGAAATTGCTAAGATAATCGTAGGTCAAGACGATGTGGTTGACCAAATTTTGCTAAGCATATTTTCCGGTGGTCACGCCTTGTTAGTTGGTGTTCCCGGTTTGGCCAAAACGTTAATGGTAAACACCATCTCACAAGCTTTAGGCTTAGATTTCAAGCGCATACAGTTCACTCCCGATTTGATGCCTTCTGATATCTTAGGAAGTGAGATTTTGGATGAAAACAGACAGTTCAAATTTATCAAAGGACCCATTTTTGCCAATATCATTTTGGCCGATGAGATCAATAGAACGCCACCAAAAACCCAAGCCGCTTTATTAGAAGCGATGCAGGAACGTTCGGTGACGATTGCTGGTCAGAACTATAAATTAGCCTTGCCTTACTTTGTTTTAGCAACGCAAAATCCAATTGAGCAAGAAGGAACTTATCCTTTGCCGGAAGCGCAATTAGACCGTTTTATGTTTGCCATAAAATTAGATTATCCATCATATCAAGAAGAAGTACAGGTCGTAAAAAGCACTACTTCGGATGAAAAACCGGTCATCAATCCGTTGTTTTCGGCTCAAGAAATTATCGATTTTCAACACCTAATTCGTCGCGTTCCGGTGGCCGATAATGTAATTGAATATGCGGTAACTTTGGTTGGAAAAACGCGCCCGAAAGGAAATTTAGCGTCTGAATATGTCAACAATTATTTAGATTGGGGTGCAGGACCTAGAGCTTCTCAGAACTTAATTTTGGCTGCCAAAGCCAATGCAGCTTTTAATGGTAAATTCTCTCCCGATATTGAAGATGTAAAAGCGGTTGCGACCGGAATTCTTCGCCACAGAATCATCAAAAACTACAAAGCAGACGCCGAAGGAATCACCGAAGAAATGATTATTGATAAGTTATTGTAATAATTTCGATTTTTTTTTCGTTATCTGTTTTTAAAATAGTTTGATGATGAAAAAATATGTACTCGTTTTACCCGAATTGATTCTTTTAGGATTAAGTGCTTATTGGTTTCTCGAAAATCTTATCGGTGGAAATCATTTTAATCCGTTTGCTTTTGGCGTATTCATAATACTCTTACTTCAAGTCTTCTTTCAAAATAAGTTTGTTGGTTTTTCAGTGGCAACCCTTATTTCGTTGTTTTCCTTGTTTATGGTTTTGGCGGTAATTTCAGAGTTCAATGATTTTCCAACAGCATCAGCTGAAGCGTTTCAATTGCTGGGTTTTGGATTGTTTCTGTGCTTTTTGGGATTCAGTTCAGCCATTGCGATATTTTATAAATTTCTGCCTAAAGTTTTTTAGCACTTCCAATTGATATTGCCTATTTTAGTGCTTTAAAAATAAGGCTGAAATATGTTAGCTAAACAAGAAAGTTCCAGAGTTTTCGGCCTCGACTTAATGCGAGCTATTGCCATATTGATGGTCTTATTTGGTCATTGCGTTTGGATTATTCCTGAAAAAGACAACCTTTTTTATCAATTACTCCTTTTATCAGGATTCTTTGGTGTCGAAATTTTCTTTGTCCTCAGTGGTTTTCTCATCGGTAAAATTTTGTACCAATTATATCTCAAAGAAGATTTCTCTATCAAAACCGTTTTCTACTTTCTCAAGCGAAGATGGTTTAGAACTTTGCCTAATTACTTTTTGATCTTATTGGTCAATTTGGCAATTGCCAGTTTTGTGGGTTATGTTGCATCGTCTTGGTGGAAATACTTCTTTTTCCTTCAAAATCTAAACACTACCATGTTGCGTTTCTTTCCGGAATCATGGAGTTTATCGGTGGAAGAGTTTGCGTATGTTACGTTGCCTTTTTTTCTTTTAATTATCGGAAGTTTAATTAAGTTCAAAAATAAATCACGTTTTTTCTTCCGGTCAATCATCACACTTATTCTGATTTTTTTTTGTGCCAAAGTAGTTTATCAAAATACAACGCTTAATACGACTTTAACCCAATGGAATCTTTCGCTTAAAGCTGTTGTAATTTATCGCTTGGACAGCATTTTTATTGGTGTTTTGTGCAGTTGGATTTATTTGAATTATACTTCGTTTTGGCAAAAAAGCAAATCGATATTTTTCGTTTTAGGAATGCTTTTATTTTTTTTTCTATTTGTTGGCATTGGCTTTTTAGGCTGGATAATTGAAGTAACGCCAATGTTTTGGAATGTTTTTTATCTTCCTTTAATGTCAGTCGGAGTGGCCTGCTTTTTACCTTTCTTGTCGGAATGGAAAGAAGAAAAAGTACTGTTCCAAAAACCGGTTACTTTCATTAGTTTGATTTCTTATTCTATTTATCTCCTTCATTACAGCGTGATTTTGTTCTTGATGAAACAATATATTTTTATTGATAGGCATAATAATATTCATTTGATTGCTTTTTTAAGTTCCTATATCTTAATTACCATCCTATTGAGCTATTTTTTATATCGATTTTATGAAAAGCCAATGATGAATTTAAGAGATAAAAATTAAGAATAGTCAGTTTTTGACTTATATAATATGTTATTGTTAAAAAACACAGACCAAAAATTGCTATTTACTAAAACATTCTTCTGAATCAACATATTTTATTAAAAACTTTTTAGAAGTATAACGTTTTCGTAAATTTGCAATGCAAACAAATTAACCAAATTTTATTATGGCTTTTGATATTGAAATGATTGAAAAAGTGTATGCTACTATGGCTGCTCGTGTCGATAAAGCACGCGAGTTAGTTGGTCGTCCACTTACCTTATCTGAAAAGATTTTATATTCACATTTATGGGAAGGAATGCCTTCTCAATCCTTCACTCGTGGAAAAGATTATGTTGATTTTGCACCCGATAGAGTGGCTTGCCAAGATGCAACTGCACAAATGGCATTATTACAATTCATGCACGCCGGAAAAAAAACAGTGGCTGTTCCAACTACAGTTCACTGTGATCACTTGATCCAAGCCAAAGTAGGTGCTACAACTGATTTAGCAGTAGCTAATTCTCAATCAAAAGAAGTATTTGATTTCCTGTCTTCAGTTTCTAATAAATATGGAATTGGGTTTTGGAAACCGGGTTCTGGAATTATTCACCAAATTGTTTTAGAAAATTATGCCTTTCCTGGCGGAATGATGATTGGAACCGATTCACACACTGTTAACGCCGGTGGATTAGGAATGCTAGCGATTGGTGTTGGTGGTGCTGATGCCGTTGACGTAATGTCGGGCATGTCATGGGAATTGAAATTTCCAAAACTAATAGGCGTGAAGTTGACTGGAAAATTAAACGGTTGGACTTCTCCAAAAGACGTAATCCTTAAAGTAGCTGATATCCTTACCGTAAAAGGTGGGACAGGTGCTATCGTAGAATATTTCGGTGAAGGTGCCACCAATATGTCTTGTACCGGAAAAGGAACGATTTGTAATATGGGTGCCGAAATTGGAGCAACGACTTCGACTTTTGGTTACGATGATTCTATGAGAAGATATTTAGCGGCAACGGATCGTCAAGATATTGTGGATGCTGCCGATAAAGTAGCCTCTTACTTAACAGGTGATGCGGAAGTTTATGCTAATCCGGCTGATTATTTCGACCAATTAATCGAAATCAACCTTTCTGAGTTAGAACCACATATTAACGGACCGTTTACTCCGGACAGAGGAACACCGGTTTCAAAAATGAAAGAAGAAGCAATTGCTAACGGTTGGCCTTTAAAAGTAGAATGGGGATTAATTGGTTCTTGTACCAATTCGTCTTATGAAGATATGGCTCGTGCAGCTTCTATCGTTGAGCAAGCAGTTGCCCACGGCATTACACCAAAAGCCGAATTCGGAATCAATCCGGGTTCAGAACAAATCCGTTACACCATTGAAAGAGACGGCATCATCGCTACTTTCGAGAAAATGGGAACTAAAGTATTTACCAATGCTTGCGGACCATGTATCGGACAATGGGATAGAACAGGCGCTGACAAAGGCGAAAAAAATACTATTGTTCACTCTTTTAACAGAAACTTCTCCAAACGCGCGGACGGAAATCCAAACACTCACGCTTTTGTAACGTCACCGGAAATGGTAGCGGCATTAGCAATCTCAGGAGATTTGACTTTCAATCCGATTACAGATACTTTGTTGAATGACAATGGGGAAGAAGTAAGATTGAACCCGCCAACTGGTGATGAATTGCCAAAAAGAGGTTTTGATGTGGAAGATGCAGGATTTCAAGCGCCGGCTGCTGATGGTTCATCAGTTCAGGTAGCAGTTTCTCCAACTTCCGACCGTTTGCAACTTTTAGCGCCATTTGATGCTTGGGATGGAAAAAATATTTCAGGGGCTAAATTGTTAATCAAAGCCTTTGGAAAATGTACAACCGATCACATTTCTATGGCCGGACCATGGTTGCGTTTCCGTGGTCACTTAGATAATATTTCAAATAATATGTTGATTGGAGCAGTTAACGCTTACAACCAAGAAGCCAATAAAGTAAAAAATCAATTAACCGCTGCTTACGATGCAGTTCCTGCAGTGGCTCGTGCCTATAAAGCGGCTGGAGTTCCATCAATAGTTGTGGGTGACCACAATTATGGAGAAGGTTCTTCACGTGAGCATGCAGCGATGGAACCACGTTTCTTAGGGGTTAAAGCGGTATTGGTAAAATCCTTTGCTCGTATTCACGAAACGAATTTGAAAAAACAAGGAATGTTGGCTTTGACTTTTGCTAACGAAGCGGATTACGATAAAATCCAAGAAAACGATACTATCAATTTCTTAGACTTAACTGAATTTGCTCCGGGTAAACCATTAACTCTAGAGTTTGTTCATGCCGATGGTTCTAAAGATACTATCTTAGCTAACCATACTTATAACGATAGTCAAATTGGTTGGTTTGTTGCAGGTTCTGCTTTGAACTTGATTGCAGCCGGAAAAGCGTAACAAGAGAAATTATATTTCATAAAAAAAGCTCAACATTAAGTTGAGCTTTTTTTTTATTTTATGTTCTTTTTGAAAATTTCTTTATGACCTGAACACCAACTCACAGATTCATAGTAAAAATCAACTGCGGTTAGATTGTCTTTCTTTCTTATGACGCATCTGCCTGTGACATCTGCTTCATCTCCATATACAGTGATTTTTGTATCACTCTTTAATTTCTTATCTACATACATATCATAAATCTTGGTGGCAATCTCTTGACGGATTGTCATTTTAGAATTAAATGTACTTATAATCACTGTGCCGTTTTTATTTCTGGCTACATATTCCATACCGTTGTGACCGTAACTGTAGGTTGTTACTTTTGGATCTTCACTATCAGAAAAGGCAAAACAAGTCAGTACTAAAAGACTAAAAATGGTTTTTTTCATAAATGTTTAATAATTGGGGCTTAATTTTGAAAGGCGAAAAATAGCAATTTTTTTTATATGCAGGTTGTTTGTCGATGAAAAATGCATAAAATCTATTAAAATCCAAAAAAAAATCCGTTTAATCATACAAGACTAAACGGATTCGTTTTTGAATTAATAACTATTAATAATAAGTGTAACGTCTTACTTTGGCAATATATTTGGCCAAACGAATTACTTGATGGCTATAGCCGTATTCGTTATCATACCAAACATACAATACTATATTTTTTCCGTCACCGGAAACTATCGTAGCATTACTGTCGAAAATAGATGGTGCTGAAGTCCCAACGATATCTGAAGATACCAATTCATTGTTCAGTGAAAATTTGATTTGTTCTACTAATTCGCCTTCTAAAGCATACTTTCTCATAATGGCATTTACTTCATCAATGGAAGTGGCTGCGCCAACTTCTAAATTCAAAACCACCAAAGAACCATTTGGAACAGGAACACGAATTGCATTGGAAGTTAATTTTCCGGCCAAACTTGGTAAAGCTTTCGCAACAGCACTTCCTGCACCGGTTTCAGTGATAACCATGTTCAAAGCGGCAGCACGACCACGACGGTATTTTTTGTGCATGTTGTCTACCAAATTTTGGTCATTGGTATAAGCATGAATCGTTTCTAAATGTCCTTTTACAACCCCTAAAGTTTCTTCAACTGCTTGTAAAATCGGAGTAATGGCATTCGTTGTACAAGAAGCAGCAGAGAAAATGTCTACGTTATCCGGATTGTGATCGTTGTGGTTTACCCCATAAACGATATTCGGAACGCCTTTTCCCGGTGCCGTCAATAATACTTTGCTTACCCCTTTGGAAACCAAATGACGTTTCAAAGCTTCTTCTGTAGTGAAAGCTCCGGTGTTGTCTATAAGTAGCGCTTCTTCGATACCGTATTTTGTATAATCAATTTCTTCCGGAGAAGCAGCTGTTATGATATGAACAGTAGTTCCATTAATGATCAAAGCATTGTTTTCAACATCGGCCTGAACGGAACCTTCAAAATCACCGTGAACCGAATCATAGCGCAATAAAGAAGCTCTTTTTTCTAACGAAGAAGCATCATTTCGGTCACGAGTTACAATCGCACGAAGGCGCAATTGTTGTCCTTTCCCAATTTTGCTCATCATTTCACGCGCCAATAAACGTCCGATACGCCCAAAACCATACAAAACCACATCTTTTGGTTTGATGTTTTTAGAGTCTTTGGCATTTTTTAATTTGTCAATTACAAATGCCCTGGCGTCGTGGTATTTGTTGTCTTCTAAATGGTATTCGTAAGTCAGTTTGCCGATGTCAATTCGCGAAGGCGGTAAATCTAAATTCAGAATCGCTCGAGCAATTTCAACCGAATCAAATACATTGATTGGCTTTTGAACAAATTCTCCGGCATATTCATGCAAGTTGATAATGTCGCTAACATTTCTATCGATTAATTGGTTTCTGAAAAGAACCAACTCGATAGATTTGTCATACCATAAATCGCTGATAATCTTGATGAATTCTACGCCTGCCTTTCGCCTGTCGGCTTGAAATGATAATTCCTTCTCGTATAAAGTGTTGCTGTTCATAAAAAAGAAAAGAGTTTAGTTTGTGTTGATTATTCTGAATTCATTTCAGAAATTTTTATTTTGGCGCAAAAGTATAAAATAGAAGCGTTTTACGAAAACGATTTCGTAATTATTTAACAATAAAAAAAGCCAATCTTTTAACAGACTGGCTTTTCCCAAAAGTAAGTAAGATGATTATTGTATGATGATTTGAATCACTTGTCCCATTCGGTTAATCATTTGAATGTTGACACTTTGATTTTCGTCTTTTTTGTTCAAAAATCTCGATATTGATTCTACATCAGTGGCTTTTACATTGTCTACCGATAGAATAATGTTACCTTTCAACTGGTCATAATAAGGTTTAAGATTCTCATTGTTGATTTCTTTGATTCGAACGCCATAATCAATTCGGTATTTCTTTTTATCAGTGGCATCAATGTTTTCTAATTCTAATCCTTTGAATTCAGTGGTTAAAATGTCGTTTTTAATTAAAGTTACTGAAGCGGTTTTGGTTTCGCCATCTCTGATAAAAGTTACTTGTACTTTGTCATTTGGTCTTTTGGTATTGATATAACCGGTCAATTCAGCATATGAACTGATTTTTTGATTGTCTAATTTTTTGATAACATCACCACTTTTTAAACCCGCTTTTTCTGCACCGGAGTTTTTAGTAATTTTATTAATGTAGAAACCTTCGGTATCATTGATGCCAAATTCTTTTGACGCACGACTGTTCAATTCCGAACCTTCAACCCCTAAAATACCGCGTTGCACACCGCCAAATTCCATGATGTCTTCAATGATTTTACGGGTAATGTTAGACGGAACGGCAAAAGAATATCCGGTATAACTTCCTGTTGGAGAAGAAATCATCGTGTTAATTCCGATTAATTCTCCACGAGTATTTACCAAAGCACCGCCACTATTTCCCGGATTTACAGCCGCATCGGTTTGGATGAAAGATTGAATGCTATTTCTGTTGTCTAAATTTCTGGCTTTCGCCGAAACAATTCCGGCAGTAACTGTTGAATTTAAATTATAAGGATTTCCTACCGCCAAAACCCATTCGCCTACTTTCACTTGATCAGAATCGGCAAAGGTTGTATAAGGCAGTTTGTCATCGGTACTGATTTTTAACAAAGCAATATCCATTTTAGAATCGGTTCCAATGAGTTTGGCTTTGTATGATTTATTATTGTTCAAGGTAACTTCTAATTCATTAGCATCTTTAATCACGTGATTGTTAGTTACGATGTAACCATCTTCAGAAATAATTACACCCGAACCGGTGCCGATTTGCTCTTGTTGTTGGCCGCCGCGTTGACCATAGAAGAATTCTCTTATTGGATCAGAAATCGTTCTCACAGAAACATTTTTTACGTGAACAACCGAATGAATTGCATTTTCAGCAGCTTCAGTAAAATCAATTGCTTCACCGGATAAACCAACAGTTCGGTTGTTGTTTTTGGAAGCCAAAGTTACAATCGAGTCTCGATTGTTGGTTCCTTCAAAAAATAATTTGTAAGCTCCAAGTGTAGTAGCACCGCTTAATAAAGAAACCAAAAATAAACTTGATAATCGTTTCATAGTCATTAACATTTAAATTATTCGATAGTAAAATTAAAAACTTTCATTTTTTCTGCAAACACCCTTTAACGCTCGTTTAACAATTTTTAAGTCAATCTTAAATTTTGCTATCTTTGTAACACTTATCACGACTATGAAAATCACTTTTAACAAATACGAAGGCACCGGAAATGACTTTGTCATGATTGACAATCGCGCAGCCATTTTTCCTAAAACCAATATTCAACTTATCGAAAAACTGTGTGACCGACGTTTTGGCATTGGCGCTGACGGATTAATTTTATTAGAAAATGACTCCGAAACCGATTTTCGGATGGTATATTACAATTCTGATGGGAATGAGAGCTCGATGTGTGGTAATGGTGGACGATGTTTGGTGGCTTTCGCCAAAAGTTTGAATGTTGTTCAGAATGATGCTAATTTTATTGCAACAGATGGTCCGCACCATGCTTCCATTTTTGAAAATGGAATTGTTTCTCTCGGGATGAAAGAAGTTGATTTTGTAAAAATAGAAAGCGATTATGTTTTCCTCAATACCGGTTCGCCACACCATGTAATGATGGTAGATGATTTGAAGAATTATGATGTCAAAAGCGTTGGTGCTCAAATCCGTTATTCTGATTTGTATGGTAAACCGGGAAGCAATGTGAATTTTGTGAGTCAAATTTCTGAAAATCATTTTGCGTTGCGTACCTACGAACGAGGTGTAGAAGATGAAACGTTGTCTTGTGGAACCGGAGCTACAGCAGCCGCTATTGCAATGCACGCAACAGGAAAAACCAAATCACATCATATCTATTTAGATGTTGAAGGAGGAAAACTGGAAGTTTCTTTTGTAAAAGAAGGCGATAAATACACTAATGTTTTTCTAAAAGGTCCGGCGACTTTTGTTTTTGAAGGAGAAATAGAATGGTAACGCTACAAGGAAATACTATTTACCTTCGTGCACTCGAACCTGAAGATTTAGAGTTTCTCTATGTGGTAGAAAACGACGAAAATATTTGGGAAGTCAGTAATACCCAGACACCTTACAGCAAATTTCTCATTCGACAATATTTGGAAAATGCCCATCAAGATATTTATGAAGCCAAGCAATTGCGCTTAGCCATTTGCAAAAAAGATACTTTCGAAGCCATTGGATTAATTGATTTATTCGACTTTGATCCAAGAAATCATCGCGCCGGTGTTGGGATTATTGTCCAAAATGAAGCCGATAGAAAAAGTGGTTTTGGCAAAGAAGCGTTGGGTTTGGTTATTGATTATGCTTTTAAACAGTTGCAATTGCACCAGTTGTTTGCAAATATTGGTGTTGAAAATAAAGCCAGTTTAGCTCTTTTTACTACATTTGGATTTGAAAAAATAGGCATCAAAAAGGATTGGATTCGCATTAACAATGTCTTTCAAGACGAAGCTCTTTTTCAGTTAATAAAAAAATAAATCTTAAATAGTCTCGGTTTTGAACAAAAGTAAAATCTTTAAAATTTTAGCTGCTGTTGGTTTAATAGTAGTATTGGTTGTTTATATAAAATTCTTCACTTCGAATACCAATTTTGACAAAGCGGAAATCTATGTTGAAATTCCAACGGATTCCAAATATGAAGACGTGCTAAGAATCATTTCACCTTATGTAAAAAATAGGAGCAATTTTGAATTTATAGCTGGTCTTCGTTCGTATCCTGAGAATGTAAAAGCCGGTAGGTTTTTATTAAAGAAAGGAATGAGCGCGTTTCAATTGGTTGCCACGATGCGAAGAAATGTTCCGGTTAAATTGGCTTTTAATAACCAAGAAAGATTAGAGAATCTTTGTGAACGTATCAGTGCTCAAATCGAACCTGATACAACAAAATTGCTAGCGACTTTCCGTGATCCGGCATTTTTGGAGAAAAATGGGTTCACCAAAGAGAATGTGTTTTCGATGTTTTTGCCTAATACGTATGAGTTTTATTGGAACATTTCGGCAGAGAAATTCCGCGATAAAATGTTGGACGAATACAATAAGTTTTGGACCAAAGAGAGAATTGCTAAAGCGACCGAGTTGAATTTGACTCCGGTACAAGCGATTACTTTGGCCTCAATCGTGCATAAAGAAACGGTGAAGAAAAGTGAAAGACCAACAGTAGCAGGGGTTTATTTAAATCGTTTGAGAGACGGCATGAAATTGCAAGCTGATCCAACAGTCATTTATGCTTTGAAGTTAAGAGATAATGATTTTGACCAAATAATCAAAAGGGTTTTGTACAAAGATTTGTTTATAGCTTCACCATACAATACGTATCAAAATCTAGGTTTGCCACCGGGACCAATCGCAATGCCTGATGTAGATGCGATTGATGCCGTTTTGAATCCTGAAAAACACGACTATCTTTATTTCTGTGCGAGTGTGGAAAAATTTGGCTATCACGAATTTGCTGCTACGATGGAACAGCATAATGTCAACGCCAAAAAATATGCAGATTGGCTAAATGCTCAAGGAACCAAACGTTAATCCTTGAAAAAGCAGCATTATATAATTCTGTTTTTATGCTGCTCGAGTTTTCTTTGGGCACAAAATGGGATAGAGCATTTTTTAAAACCTTCGGATACTTTAAATCAGAAACGACTTAAAACCCTTATCATTTCTGAAGCAGCTATTGGTGCTACTGCTTTAATTGGTTTGAACCAACTTTGGTATGCCGATTATCCGCGTTCTGATTTTCATTTTATCAATGACAATGCCGAATGGCTACAGATGGACAAGGCCGGACATGTTTTTTCCGCTTATCATTTAGGAAGTTTTGGGGCCAATGCCTTGAAATGGGCTGGTTCGAGTAGAAGAAGTCAATTGATTTATGGTTCTACACTTGGTTTGGCTTTCTTGACAACGGTTGAGGTTTTTGATGGGTATTCAGCCAATTGGGGTGCATCATTATGTGATATGGCCGCCAATGTTTCAGGAACGGCTTTATTTGTTTCTCAAGAATTGCTTTGGAAAGAACAACGAATTGTTCCCAAGTTTTCTTTTCATACTACGCCATATGCTTCTGCTAGACCTAATGTTTTAGGCAATTCATTACAAGAGCAAATTCTAAAGGATTACAACGGCCAAACCTATTGGCTTTCGGCTAATATTCATTCATTTATCAAGACTTCCAAAATTCCGAAATGGCTAAATATTGCCATCGGTTATGGAGCTGAAGGAATGATTACCGGAAAAGACGAATTGGTCAATACTGTTTTTCTTCCGGAAAGTAAAAGATACCGTCAATTTTACCTCAGTCTCGACGTTGATTTGACGAAAATTGAAACAAAATCGCATTTTGTTAAGACAATTTTAACAATTTTCAATACCATTAAAATTCCGGCTCCAACGTTTGAAATCAAGGGGCGCGGCGGTTCTGAGTTGCACTTAATCTACTTTTAACGCAGTTTAACTACTTGATATTCAATTTTATAAATTTAGTTGTATATTTGCACCCGGTAATTTCATGTCGGTGACAGCGCTTGAGAAATAACAATTAATGATAAAAAAAGGAATTTTTTACACATCAATCCTACTAGTAGTAGCTTTCATAAGCTCAGGTTTCAAACCATACAATTCCCAAATCAACTTCGGTTTTCGTGTTGATGAAAATGAAAAACTTCGGTACGTTTTTCCTTCAGAAAACACCATAGACTACTTCAGTCTGGATATCCCATTTAAGGGCAAGTATTTTATTGGCTACAAAGAAGCCATTGCGCACAAAGAATCACAAGGTAAATACAAAAAAGTAAATACTCTAGGGTATTTAGGGAAGTATCAATTTGGGGTTGAAACCCTAAAGTCAATTGGTATTCATGATAGTGTTGGGTTTTTAAACAATCCTAAACTTCAGGAAAGAGCATTTATAGCTTTACTTTCAAAAAATAAATACGAGTTAAAAAAATACATTAAGGATTTTGAAGGAGAAGTAATTGACGGTGTTAAGATTACCGAATCAGGTATTTTAGCAGCAGCGCATTTAGGCGGTGCAGGTTCAGTAAAACGTTTTCTGAATTCAAGAGGAGCCAAAAAATGTAAAGATGAATACGGTACTTCGGTAAAGACTTATCTTAAAGATTTTGGAGGATTCGAAACGCATGGTATCAAAGCTATTAAAAACCCTAAAGTAGAATAATTACAATTTGTATTTGATCTTAAAATTTATGGATAATAAAAATAGTAGGTCGGTTGTGTAAATCGAACTTTGTTTTTTTCCAATCAGCCACTCGAAGCGTTTTGATAAACTCAGTAGGTAAAGTGAGGTCTGTGGCAATACAAAGATGCGTATTGGGCTGTAAAGCTTGCAAAATGTCTTCTAACAACTTATTGTTTCGGTAAGGTGTTTCAATAAAGAGTTGAGATTGATTTTTATCATTAGATAGCTTTTCAAAGTTTTTTAGTGCCGATTTCTTTTCGCCTTTGTCAATGGGCAAATAGCCATTAAAAGCAAAACTCTGTCCGTTCATGCCCGAACCCATCATCGCCAATAGGATAGAAGATGGACCAACTAACGGAATCACCTGAATCCCTTTTTCATGGGCTAACTTCACAATCACTGCGCCTGGATCAGCAACACCGGGACAACCGGCTTCACTCATTAATCCGATATTGATGCCGTTTAAGCAAGGCGCAATCATGGCATTGTGTTCTGAAATTTCGGTGTGTTTGTTTAGTGTTGATAGTTTTAAAGTTGCCTGAACTTTTTCCGGATTGACTGATTTAATGAATTTACGAGCCGTTTTTTCGTTTTCAACGATATAATGATCGATAAAATCAACAGCTCTTTTTACCGATTGCGGTAATACATCATCAGGATTCATTTCGCCCAAAGTAGTCGGAATCAAATAGAGTTTTCCTTTTAGGTTTGGTGTGCTCATGAGTGTTTTTCCATCAGTTTTTTAGCTAAAATAGTACAGGTTTCATCAAGCATTTCATAAACCATATCGAAACCGTTTTGCAAACCGTAATAAGGATCGGGAACGTCAACATTTTCACCGGGAAATAAGTGATTCAATAGCATGTCAACTTTTGCTTTTTGTGCTTCAGTTTTGGCCAAATCAATTACGTTGTCATAATTCGAGCTGTCCATCACATAGATATAATCGAATTCGTCAAAATCTCGTGAAGTGAATTGTCTGCCTTTTTGATTGGTAATGTCCAAGCCATTTTTTTTGGCCACTAAAATAGAGCGTTGGTCAGGTTGTTTGCCAATGTGGTAATTTCCTGTTCCGGCGGAGTCAACAATGAATTTATCTTGAGGAAGTTTAGAGGCGAGTAAGCCTTCTGCCAAAGGAGATCGGCAAATATTTCCTAAACAAACCATTAAAATTTTAACGGGCATAGCATTTTTCTAAGTTGCAAACTTAGTCAAAAAGCAAATTATAGCGATAATTTTTTGTGAATATCTTCTACAAATTTTTTGAACTGTTTGTCAGTAGAAACCAAGTTGTCAACGGTTTTACAAGCGTGCAAAACAGTAGCGTGATCTCTGTCGCCAATTTGGGAACCAATATTGGCTAATGAAGATTTGGTGAACTTCTTAGCGAAGAACATCGCCAATTGTCGGGCTTGAACCACGTGACGTTTTCTGGTTTTTGATTGTAAAGTGTCTACGTCCAATTGAAAATAATCGGAAACTACTTTTTGGATATAGTCGATTGAAATTTCGCGTTTGACATTCTTAACGAATTTTTCTACCACACTTTTCGCCAAATCCAAAGTCACTTCTTTTTTGTTGAAAGAAGATTGGGCAATCAAAGAAATGATAGCGCCTTCTAACTCTCTGACATTAGATTTGATGTTTCTGGCAACGTATTCTACAATCTCTTCCGGCATTTCAACGCCATCGCGATAAAGAATATTTTTAAGGATAGAAATTCTGGTTTCGTAATCCGGTTGGTGTAACTCGGCAGACAATCCCCATTTGAAACGGGATAACAAGCGTTGTTCGATGTCCTGCATGTCAACCGGTGCTTTATCCGAAGTAAGGATTACTTGTTTTCCGTTTTGGTGTAAGTAATTAAAAATATGGAAGAATACATCCTGCGTTCCTGATTTTCCGGATAGGAATTGAACGTCATCAATAATCAACACGTCTATTAATTGGTAGAAATGAATAAAATCGTTTCTGTTATTTTTCTTAACCGAGTCAATATATTGTTGCGTGAAAACTTCAGCAGAAATATATAAAACAGTTTTTTCAGGATACTTGTCTTTGATTTCAACACCAATAGCGTGCGCTAAATGGGTTTTTCCCAAACCAACGCCACCAAAAATCAATAGTGGATTGAAAGAAGTTCCGCCGGGTTTGTTGGCTACAGCCATACCGGCAGAGCGCGCTAAACGGTTAGAATCACCTTCCAGGAAATTGTCGAAACTGTAATTTGGATTTAGTTGAGACTCAATTTTTAAGTTTCTGATACCCGGAATAACAAAAGGATTCTTAAGTTCCGGATTCAGGTTTTTAAACGGAGCGTCAACATCTTGAGATTTTATTGGACTGCGGTGAGCACTTGGCAATTGTTCCGTAAACGGTTGTTTATTGCCATAAGTGTTTTCCATTTTAATTTTATAGAGTAACTTTGCGTTTTTTCCGAGTTCTTTGGTTAACGCTACTTTTAATAATTTAACGTAGTGTTCTTCGAGCCATTCGTAGAAAAATTTACTAGGCACTTGAATGTACAAAGCGTTGTCTGTAAGTTCAACTGACTTAATCGGTTCAAACCAAGTTTTGAAAGCTTGTTCTTGAATATTGTCTTTTATGAACTCAAGACAGTTTTCCCATACCGATTGCGCAGTTTTGCTCATATTTGGTTAAAAATTATAGTATTTATTGTTAGGTTATTTTGACTAAAATGACAATGAAAATCATCATGTTTTTCGGGATAACAAATATGTGAATAAAATTCGTTAAAAAAAATTTATATGGTATTGATTTTTTAAAAATATTGTTGTAAAGGGAAGTTTGATTATAGATTAAAAGCAAAAAAAACAGATGAAAGAACATCAGATTCAAGTTAGAGTTCGTTACTCAGAAACAGACCAAATGAGTGTGGTTTATCACGGAAATTATGTGCCTTATTTTGAGATGGGACGCGTGGAATGGCTTAGAAACAAAGGGATTTCGTATAAATCACTGGAAGAAAGCGGGATAGCTTTGCCGATAGTTTCCATGACTATAAATTACAAAAAACCAGCACGTTATGATGACTTACTTACAGTGATTACCAAGTTCAAAAGTCATTCCTCAGTGAAGATAGAATTTGATTGTGAGATTCGCAACGAAAAGGATGAGTTATTAACAACTGCGCATTTTATACTCGTTTTTGTAGACATAAATTTAGGAAAACCTATTGCGCCACCGCAATACATTTTGGACATCATGAACGATTAGATTTTTTGTATCTCAATTTCAAATAAATTACTAAAAATGTCGACTATATTTTCGGCATTTTTTTTTCGAGTGGCAATTTCAATTTGACAACTTTCATCCATTTTTTGAGATATAATATCGAGGTTCTTTTCTTTGATGACTCGCATGACTTTGTTCATGTTCTTATAATCAAATGAAATTAGAAAATGAATATTGATTGTTTTTTCAATAATTTCCGATGCTTCTAAAGACATTTCCGCAGCCGTTCTGTAAGCAGAAATCAATCCGCCAACACCCAATTTGACGCCGCCAAAAAAACGAACGACGAACACTAATATATTGGTAACGCCAAAAGATTGGATTTGTCCATAAATAGGCATTCCTGCTGAATTACTAGGTTCGCCATCATCATTAGCTCGAAAAGTAAGTGTTTCAGTACCGAGTTGGTAAGCGTAACAAAAATGAACTGCGCCGTGGTGGTGTTTTCGCAATTGTTCTAAATGCCTTTTGATTTCTTCTTCATTGGTAACAGGAAAAGCATAACCAAAGAATTTGCTGTTTTTTTCTTTATAGAGAATTTCTGCTGAAGGCGCAGCAATAGTATTGTAAGTGTCTTTCAATGAAATTGATATTGAAATTTGAAATTGCGATTAAAATTATTAAAACGGCAAGTGTTTTTGGTCAAACAAATTCACCACATCTTCTTTGCCTACTTGTAAATTCCATACATGAAGACCAAGGCTTTCTGCGATATCAGTATTGTCTTTTTTGTCATCTACAAATAAGGTACGTTTGGGAGATAAGTCGTGTTTGCTTAAAATTTTAGTAAAAATTTCCGGTTGAGGTTTTCTCATGCCCATTTCATAAGAGTAATATACCTTTTCAAAACAACGATAAAAATCGGAGTAAAATGACATGCCTACTTTGTGTTCAAATTGGTTGATGTGAATGGAATCGGTATTAGTTAATAGGAATAAACGGTACTTATTGGACAGCAATTGCAAAAATTCTAAGCGATACAAAGGAAAATCTCCAATAACAGAATTCCAAGCTTTGGTAATTTCTTCAATGGAAGCATTGGGAATGAATTTGTGAAAACTCTCTACAAATTGAAGGTCGGTTATTTGGCCTTTTTCGAATAAATCATTCTGTGTCAATAATTCTTCATTTGGACCATCAAGTCCTAACTTTTTAAACTCTTCTATCGATTTTTCTTTTTCAAGATTGATAAAAACATCGCCAAAATCGAAAATTATAGTGTTAATCATGGTTTAAAAAAAGTTTAAGTTGGTCACCCTTTATTTCTGTTGTTTTGGAAATTCCATTCAATTGAGGTGCTTTTATACCTTCGTTTAAAGAAATATTGCCCGTAAAAACCCTAGCTTCATCCCAAAGATTGTCTTCTATAAAAGTTTGTAGTGTTTGCTTTCCACCTTCAACAATGATAGACTGTATGCCGTATTTGTATAAAATACCGATTATATTCTTGGTTAGCTGACTATCAAAGATAATACTTTCATAAATACGATTATCGTCAAATGTTACATTTTCTTTTTCGGTGATAATAATGGTTTTTGTTTTGCCGTCTTTAATAAAATAGGCATTGCTTATTTTACCGGTTCTGTCCAAAACAATTCGAATAGGGTTTTCTCCGGTCCAATCGCGAACATCTAATTTGGGATTGTCGTCTAAAATCGTTTGCGTTCCCACTAAAATAGCTTGTTCTTCACTACGCCATTTGTGTACTAATTGACGTGAAAATATATTGGAAATCCAAACCGGTTCTTGTTTTTCTTTGGTTAAAGGTGCCATAAAACCATCCACACTTTCTGCCCATTTTAAAATAATATAAGGTCGTTTTTTATTGTGAAAAGTAAAGAAGCGTTTGTTCAATTCGTTGCATTCGTTTTCTAAAACACCAACGGTTACCTGACAACCGTTTTCGATTAATCTTTTAATTCCGGTGCCGGCGACTTTACTGTTTGGGTCAACAGTTCCAATTACTACACTAGGAATTTTGTGTTGGATGATTAAATCGCAACAAGGAGGCGTTTTCCCAAAATGACTACATGGTTCAAGCGATACATAAATCGTGGCTTTCGCCAAAAGAGATTTGTCTTTTACTGAATTTACGGCATTAACTTCAGCATGAGCTTCGCCGGATTTCCGATGCCAACCTTCACCGATTATTTTGCCGTTATAAACAATTACGCTACCCACTAACGGATTTGGATAGGTTGTTCCTAAACCATTTTTGGCCAATTCAATGCAGCGATTTATATAGAATTCTTCCGTTGATTTCATTTTTTGCCTAAGGTGTCAGGAACGCTATTAAAGTTGTTGTTTAATTCTTGTTTGTCTTTAGCGTTTCGTGAGTAGTCATCATACAAAAATAGGATTTTATCTCTTTGGTTTTTTACCGCATAGAAATATAGAATCTATTTCGAGCCAAGCGACTTTTAAGGATTATTATTTCTATGATTCTATGTGGTTTAAACAATTGGACTATTTTTGTAATTATTAAGATTAAAGCAAATGATAATCAGGGAAATTCAAGAACAAGATAACCAACAAATTGCAGCAGTTATTAGAGCAGTTTTTATGGCAGATAATTTTCCAAAAACAGGAACAGCTTTCGCCGATGCGCAATTAGATTTTATGTTTGAAGCTTATGATAAACCGCGCGCCACTTATTTTGTAATAGAAAATGAAGGCAAAATTGTTGGCGGAGCAGGCGTAAGTCAATTGGAAAATTCAACAGAGAATATCTGCGAATTACAGAAAATGTACTTTTTGCAGGAAATTCGCGGGAAAGGCATTGGTTTCCAAATGATTCAAAAATGTTTGGAGAAAGCTGTCGAATTGGGTTATGAAAAATGCTATCTCGAAACATTACCCGAAATGGTAGCAGCACAAAGTTTGTATCAGAAAATGGGTTTTGAATACCTTTGTGCGCCTTTGGGTAATACAGGTCATACAACTTGTCCGGTTTGGATGATCAAGGAATTGACAATTGATAACAAATAATTGATAATGCTAATCAAAAACTACAGGACCACTTTCCTCCGAGAACTTTCTTCTTTGTATGACGAAAAAGAGATTGAGAGTTTCTTTTATTTAACATTGGAAAGTTTTCATCATCAAAAAAGAATTGACTTAGCCTTAGATCCTGAAATGGAAATGGATGCGTTGCAATTGTTGCGTTGGGAAAGCGTTTTGGTCGAATTGAAGAATCAAAAACCCATTCAGTATATTTTAGGTGAAACCGAATTCTATGGATTACCGTTTTTAGTCAATGAAAATGTATTGATTCCAAGACCGGAAACGGAAGAGTTGGTTGCGTTGATTTTAAAAGAAGAGGAAAAAGGGAAGAGAAAAAAGGGAAAAGTTAGAATCCTCGAAATTGGAACCGGTAGCGGTTGTATTCCTATTTCACTGAAAAAGAATCTGCCGAATGCTGAAGTGTATGCGATTGATGTATCGGAGAAAGCTTTGGCGACAGCCCAAAAAAATGCGGAACTCAATAAAGTAGAAGTCACATTTTTGTTGAAAAATATACTTGATGTTGTCAACTTGAGCGCAGTCGAAGGGTTAGAACAACAATTTGATCTCATCGTTTCAAATCCACCATATGTTCGTAATTTGGAAAAAGCGGAAATTAATCCGAATGTTTTAGAATATGAACCGCATTTGGCCTTATTTGTAGAAGACAATGACGCGTTGCTTTTTTATAGAAAAATCACTGAACTAGCCAAAAAAAATCTTTCGCCGAATGGACAACTGTACTTTGAAATCAATCAATATTTAGGTAAGGAAACCGTTGCTTTGGTAGAAAGTTTTGGGTTTAAAAATGTTCTACTTCACAAAGATATTTATGGAAATGACCGAATGATTTCGGCAGCACTATAAAAGGGAACACTCCCAACTGAACACTAATTACTCATACCGCAACGCTTCAATCGGATCTAATTGAGAAGCCTTTATTGCAGGATACAATCCGGAAACTAACGCTACTATAAAACTGGTGGTAAAAGCGGCTATCATGGCGCCCCATGGAATTACAAAATCCCATCCGGCAGCGAGACAGATAAAAAAGCCGGCAAGGATTCCGAAGATGATTCCAAAAATCCCGCCGATTTGTCCAATGGTTAAAGTCTCTACAAAAAACTGTATGGCAATGGTGCTTTTCTTGGCGCCAAGTGATTTTCTCACACCAATTTCACGGGTTCTTTCGGTTACAGAAACAATCATGATATTCATCAAAGCAATAGATGAACCCAATATAGTAATGATACCAATTACCCAAGCGGAGATGTTTAAAAATCCGGTCAAATCGGCAATTCTATTGAGCAAATCGTCACTTCTTGAGATACCGAAATTATTTTCTTCTACCGGATTTAGTCTTCTTACTTTTCGCATAGTAATTAAAGCGTCATCAACGGATTGGTCTAAAAACTCTTTTTTCAACACCATAATACTTAAGGAGTAATTGATGCTTGGTGCTGAAAACATCGAACGCGCCACTTGAATAGGAATCATAACCCTTAAATCTTGGCTGTTGCCAAAGGTTGAGCCTTGTTCTTTTATTACGCCAATTACTCTGAATTTGGCGCCACGAATGGTTAAAATTTTATCGATTGGATTGACATCTCTCAGCAAACCGTCTTTGGAAACAAAATCGGAACCAACGATACAAGCATAAATATTATTCGAAATATCGAAAGTATTAAAGCTTCGACCTTGGGTAATTTCTAAACCGGAATTGCTTAAAAAATATTCGTCAATACCCAAAACAGTTATTTCCGGATCCGTTTTTTGGTTTTCAAATTTGACTTCCGCTGCCGAAGTGGCTACAAAAGAAAGCGACGTTTGGGTTAAAGGATAATTGTATTTTTCTTTGAAAGTTTTGGCTTCCGTATAGGTAATAATCGGGTTGATTTTTTCTACTTCACCACCACCACGACGACGGTTTTGGAATTCGTATTGGTTGATGTTAAAGGTATTAGAACCCATCGAAGCAAAGCTCGAATTCAGGTTGTATTCGATGGCGGTCACAACCGTCAGAATTCCAACCAAAGCGGTAATTCCAATGGCGATAATAATAACCGTTAATACAGTTCGAAGCAATTGTGTTCGAATCGAACCCAACGCAATTTTTACATTTTCTTTGAATAATCCAATCATAACGGTAATTTGACACTAAAATACAGCTTTTGTTACAACCATAGTTATATTAAGTCTATAAAAATATAGATATTTGCAAAAGTCAATTACGAACGAGTTTTTTATTTTTTTTAAACTCATAATTCATAATTTATAATTCATAATTTTTCAAATGGCACAAAAACCAAGCATTCCTAAAGGCACCAGAGATTTTTCACCGACAGAGGTTTCCAAACGCAACTATATTATTTCAATAATGAGAAATCATTTTGAGAAATTTGGTTACCAACCGATAGAAACGCCGTCGTTTGAGAACTCAGATACCTTGATGGGAAAATATGGGGAAGAAGGTGATCGTTTAATATTTAAGATATTGAATTCGGGAGATTATTTGGATAAAGTGCCAACTTCAGAACTACAAACTATAAACTATAAACAATTAACCGGAAAGATTTCAGAAAAAGCCCTTCGCTACGACTTAACCGTACCTTTTGCGCGTTATGTTGTGCAACACCAAAACGAGATTGAGTTTCCGTTTAAGCGTTACCAAATCCAGCCGGTTTGGCGTGCGGATAGGCCACAAAAAGGAAGATTCAGAGAGTTTTACCAATGTGATGCTGATGTGGTTGGTTCCACTTCATTATGGCAAGAAGTCGAATTGGTGCAATTGTATGATTCGGTTTTTGCAGAATTGGGTTTGGAAGGCGTTACCATTAAAATTAACAACCGCAAAATATTATCGGGCATTGCTGAAGTCATTGGCGCTTCGGAGAAGTTGATTGATTTTACTGTGGCTTTAGACAAGCTCGACAAAATAGGCGAGGAAGGCGTTAAAAAAGAAATGATTGAAAAAGGCATTTCAGAAACCGCTTTAGAAAAAGTACAACCTTTATTCAGCTTCACCGGAACGATTCAAGAGAAATTAGAAAAATTAGCCGGTTTGCTTTCTACTTCAGAAGAAGGTAAAAAAGGAATTGAAGAGCTGCGTTTTATTTGTGACAACGTAATCAAATTAGGTTTGCAAAAAGCCAAATTAGATTTGGATGTAACCTTAGCACGCGGTTTGAACTATTACACCGGAGCCATTTTTGAAGTTTCGGCACCGGAAGGCGTGGCAATGGGTTCCATCGGCGGTGGCGGAAGATATGATGATTTGACCGGAATTTTCGGGTTGAAAAATATGAGTGGTGTTGGCATTTCTTTTGGCCTTGACCGCATTTATTTGGTGCTCGAAGAATTGAATTTGTTTCCGCAAACCGTTACGACTTCGACTAAAGTATTGTTTTTAAATTTTGGCGAAAGCCAAGCTTTTGAAGCCATGAAAGCACTCACGACTTTGCGTAATAAAAATATCAAAGCAGAATTATATCCCGATGCGGCTAAAATTGACAAACAATTTAAACATGCAGAGCGAAGAAACATTCCGTTTGTAATCAAAGAGATTAAGGGTAATTCTTTTATTTTGAAGAACCTAAAATCCGGCGAACAATCGGAAACCGATTTATCGGGTATTTTAGAGAAATTAGTTTAAGCGTTAATAGTATCAGCATAAAGTTTGGGGCTTTTAGTTAAAAAAAACGCTCCACTTTTGCAGAGCGTTTTTAGTGTCAAAAAAAATATAAAAATTACTTAATTAGAATTTTCTTAGTGATGTCACCTTTGTCGGTGATGATTTTTACAATATATCCGCCGGTACTTACTCCGCTTACCGGTAGATGCATTTCGGTTTGATTTTGGCTGTCTATTTTCCATGTAACCACTTGTTGTCCAAGTAAATTAAACAGCGCAACTGATTTAATCGAAACCTCTTGTAATTCATTATTAATATTAATCATGTTATCGGTTTGCGAATGGTTTACGCCAACGCCATGTTGTAATTCATTTTCATTGGTTCCTAAAGCTGATGGATTAAAGAATCTCAAAGAAAATCTATCTTCAAACGTACCGGCAGCTAAGTTGATTTCAAAGGTTTGCGACTTAATGTCGTGGTAAGTTTCAGTAACGTTGTCGTAGATAAAAATGTCTTGACTTTCTTCAAAACTTTCTTTTTTGTTGATGCCAAATTTTACTATTCCTTCTGTAGCATTTTTAACTCCAAGCGGATAGATATTATTTGCATTGAAAAAACCATCGCCTTGAATGTTTAATTTTTTATCACCGTTAGTGAAATACATGTCATTGGTTAGGGTTTCAATACTTAACGCATCATAGCCATTATCAAAGCCTGCTGTTGCGTTTTCGTTCATGAAGCCTAATAATATTTCTCGGTGGTAATTGTTAGCAGAAGTATATCCTAATCTTAATTTCATGAATTCTTCTACTCCAAAGCTATCTTCGCTGTTGTTGTAATTTGGATCAGCGTTTACTGTAGCGTTGGTGTTGTTTCTGTATAAGGTGAAAGAATCCGAATTGTCTTCTTTTACAAAAATCCTTTGGTTGTTGTTAAAAGTTAAAGTGCCACCAGTTGCTGAACCGGTTACGAAGAAACCTTGACCTACCGGGATGAATCTTTTGGCAACTTTCGCACTTGAGCCTAAGCCACTTATTCCGGCCGGAGCTACCGGAGCTGTTCCGCCAACTTTGGTATAAGTTGCATAACCGCCTTGGTAGTCGATAGTATTGTGAGAATTATTAGTGCTGTAGTGTTCCCAGAAAAATAATGTTCCGGTTATACTGGCTATATTATCATCAATAAATTGGTTAGCATCAATAGCCGAGGCAAACGGATTTCCGCACAAGTTTAGATTACCGGCAGAAACAGTTGAGGTAATCGTACCATTATTTGGTTTGCCTACAAACGTATAGTTTTGATTGGCAGAAGCAGCATTAGAACCTTTCATAGTGTAGCCTTGGCCGGCTAAAAGACTACCATTTGGGCCAACAGCAGACCAGTTAGCATAAGCACTACTTAAGTTTTGGAACTTAAATATCCAATAGCTTGCAATAGTGATCGGGCTTGTTGCTGCACCGTTTAATCCTGAGGACCAGTTTAAGTTTTGTGGTGTTGAAGTTGTTCCGTCTTTCATTACACCGGCTATTGTATAACCATGATTGATAGTAGTGTTGTTCATACTACTAACCGGTGAAGACCAGTAGTTATAGTTATAGATATTTGATTGTCCTTGTTGGTCTCTTTCAATAGAACCTGAACTCGTTACCTCAAGATCACTATTATTTGTTTGTACCAATTGTGATTTACCTGATAAGTCAATTTTACCATCTAGTTTTAGGTACCAATCGTTTTGAAGCTTTGTGTCATTACTCATAGTAACAGTTACTCCCGGATCTATAAACATTCCGATAGAAGTATTATTGGCTGTTTCTGCTATGTTGTGTTGCACTTGAATGATTGAATAATCATAATCTAAAACATCTAAGCCTCTAATGTCATTGCTGGTGTCGTTTACCGCAGTTGCAAAAGTTCCGGTAGTTTTGGTGATAAAAGGCATAGGAGCTTGTTGCACATAGATGTTTTTATGATTGTACATTTTCATTCCTGTACCGGTATCGACAGAAGTTGTTGTTAAATCGTCAACAATATCGTCTTTGTAAGTATCCATTCTGTAATAACGTAACAAGTTGGCAAAAGGAAGTGAACTAATGTCTTTTGGGATAATAGTTCCTCTAACTTGTGAGCCGGTATTTTGAATTTCTTGATACACCATTCTTTGTAATTGTGTATCGGTTAATGCTACATTGAACACGCGTACTTCATCGATTTTACCTTTGAAATATTTTGTGTTTGATACCGGATTTTTACCTAAGGTCAGTAATGAAGCATCAGCATTAATATTACCTGAGGCAGATGTACTCGCAACCATTGTACCGTTTAAATATAATTTTAATACACTTCCGGTATAAACGGCGCCAACATGATACCACTGCGCAGTATTTAATGCCACGGTGTTGTATTTTACAGTTGTGTTGTTTACAACAGCTTCTAGTTTCTTGTCTGAGGTCACTCTGATTTGGAATTTATCCTGACCTACAATCACACCTTCAGAATTAAAAGCACTATTCAAATCAACCCATGCCATCAAAGAAGCATTGGCAAGACCACCCAAAACGGCAGAGCTTTGAGCGTAATCATTTCTTCCATCGAAATCTAATAACAGTTTTCTATTTAAGTCTCTTGGAGAACCTTTAGAATTTGGATTTGTGTCAAAAGTATCTGTAATCCCATCTCTGTCACCATCTCCTGAACCATCAATTATACCGTCATTATTGGCATCATAGCTGCCATATAAGCCAGTATGGATATCATAAATGCCATCACTGTTGGAGTCAAGTTGTAAATAATCGGAGATTCCATTTGAGTCGGTATCTACTGCATAAGCTCTTGCAGTAGTTCCCCAGCCGCTTAAATTGTCAAACAAATTTAAGATTCCGTCAGTGTCAGAATCAAGTCCGTCACCTTTTCCATCACCGTTGATATCGCCATCGCCGTTAAGTAATCCGGCTTCATCTACATCAAATATCGAATCGTTATCGCTATCTAAATCAAGATGATTGCGCATACTATCTCCATCAAAGTTAGCGATAAAATAAGAATTAGTACTGATTATTGCATCTATGTAATCATTCATACCATTACCATTGGCATCAATCCAAGTGGCAGAGCTACTTTTGTCCATCGTTGCAGTATTGTTGCTGTATGCTTTAAAACCAGCTTCTTCAATATCCGGAATACCATCATTATCAGAATCTAAATCGTTGATGTTTGCTATTCCGTCATTATCAGTATCAACACAGTTTTGATTGATTGTAATTTGAACATCATCAATAAAGTTACCAACAGATTGGCTACCTGAACCAGTGTAACCTGCTTGGAACGTTAAAAAGATTTGAGATTGACCGATAGGGATGTTATAGGTACCGGAATAAGTTCCCCATGCAGTGTTACCATCTATCATTTCCACAATTGGAGTGGAAGCTATTGCGCCCGCTAGGGTTGAGCCAAATTTTACAAAGGCTTGATCTACTCCATCTCTTCCTCGGTGCTTGATAGACCAATTTATAGTTCCGCCTGCACCATTCAAACAAAATGATTGGTAAAGTATGCCCGGTACATTAGCATTTAATTCCGCAAATTGATTACCATTAGCAGAAGGTACACCATTGAAACCTGAACTCCAAATTTCAATGAAATTCTCTGCACTGGTTTGCCATCCAGTTACATTTCCAGTTGGAAGAATTGCATAGCTTGAGGCGGCAATAACCGGATTTTCAAAGCTACCATTTTCAAATGGATCACTTAAGCAGGTATTACATTCTATAATATCGGTGATTCCGTCATTGTCATCATCTATATCTACACTTGAATCTAATCCATCTCCATCAATATCCAATATTCCAGTTCCTTGGATATCAAAGTTGTATGGATTTTCATCGCTGTCATTATTTACAATATTTATGGTAGCAGTTCTGGCGCTATATCCGATTGGGTCAAATGTTACGACAAAAGTTGTACTGGCACCGGCTGCGATAGAAAGCGTTGCAGGATTTGTAGTCACTGCAAAATCGGCGGCATTAATTCCGGATAGGGTCGGATTTGAAATAGTAAGAGTTGAAGTTCCAAGATTTTGAATAGTATAGGTTCTTGAAATCGATCCTAAGCTAGTGTCTATTGAACCATAATCAGTGTGATTTGTTGACGTAATAGTTACGCTTCCGTCTGCAATATTGGTTGCGTTTCCTTGAACATTTATTTCTTGTTCTGTACCGGTACCTTGAATGGCAAAATCATAAGGGTTTTCATTACTGTCATTATTCACAATATTTACTATAGCATTTCTAGTGCCTGATGCACTTGGATTGAAAGTTACTATAAAAGTAGTGCTTGCACCAGTAGCAATAGAAAGGGTTGCCGGATTTGTCGTTACAGTGAAATCGCCAGCATTTGTTCCTGAAATGGTTGGATTAGAAATGATCAATGCAGAGGTTCCTGTATTTTGAATAGTATAAGTTCTGGTTGCAGTACCTGCAGTTACGTTAATTGAACCAAAATCGGTGTGGATGGTTGTTGAAATGGATGTGCTGCCATCAATTATATTGTTTGAATTTCCTTGAAGATTAATCTCAGAATTTGTTCCTGTACCTTGGATAGCAAAATCATATGTACTTTCATTCGCATCATTATTAACAATATTGATCGTTGCATTTCTTGTTCCTATGGCACTTGGATTGAAAGTCACTACAAAAGTAGTACTAGCTCCGGCTGCAATAGACAATGTAGCAGGATTTGTAGTTATTGCGAAATCAGCTGCATTTGTACCAGAAATTGTAGGGTTTGAAATGGTAAGGACTGTTGTTCCTGTATTTTGGATGGTATAAGTTCTGGTTATGGTTGCTGAAGCAATATCTAATGAACCAAAATCGGTGTGATTTGTTAAAGAAATACTTGCACTTCCATCAGTGATGTTGTTTGAGTTTCCTTGAAGGTTTATTTCAGGATTTACACCATTTCCTTGAATCGAAAAATTGTATGGATTTTCATTTCTATCATTGTTTACAATATTAACGGTAGCATTTCTCGCACCACTGGCACTTGGATTAAAAGTTACAACAAAAGTTGTGCTTGCTCCAGCGGCAATAGAAAGTGTTGCAGGATTTGTAGATATTGAAAAATCGGCTGCATTTGTTCCTGAAACTGTTGGATTAGAAATAGTAAGAACAGCGGTTCCAGTATTTTGGATAATATAAGTTCTAGTTGCAGTGCCCGTAGAAATATCTAAAGTACCAAAATCAGTATGAGTGGTGGTTGAAATTGTAGTACTGCCATCAATAATATTATTGGAATTACCGGTAATATTAATTTCACGATCAACGCATACTGCTTCAACCCTAAAAATGTAAGTACCTTCATTATTATCGTCATTTCCAATAGAGACTGTAGCTGTTCTTGTTCCTAATGTCGATGGATTATATACCACTGTAAGTGTGGCTGTAGCTCCTGCGGCAATTGTTGAAGAAGAACTACTAACGGTAAAGTCACTCATGTTTGTGTAAGTTGACCATATATTTAATGTTATTCCACCTGTATTTTCAATAGTATAGGTTTTACTTACGTTTCCAGAACCAAGTTGGACATTTCCAAAATCAGTATTTAAAGTTGTTGAAATGGTAGTCGATCCTGATACAATGTTATTTGTGTTTCCAATAAGATTTATCTCTTTGTCGGCTATAACTCCAGATACATTGAAAGTATAGGTTCCTTCATTACTATCGTTATTTGATATTGAAATTGTAGCAGTTCTTGTTCCGGATGCTGTTGGATTAAAAGTTACCGTTAGAGTAGTTGAGGCGCCTGGAGCAATTGTAGAAGCGCCATAGGATATTGTGTAATCTGTTAACGAAGACCAAGCAGACGATATTGATAAATTACTTGTTCCCAGATTTTGAACTGTAAAGGTTCTTGTTCCTGATGTTGTTCCAAAATCTGTATTAATACTGTTTGAAATTAAAGTTGAACCACTGGCAATATTTGTTAACGGACTTCCACCTTGAAGATTTATTTCTTGTTCTGTTCCATTTCCTTCAACAGTAAAGCTATAAGTGCTTTCATTACTGTCATTGTTGGATATAGAAACAATTCCTGTTCTGGTTCCTGCATTGGTTGGATTAAAAACAACTGTAAGCGTTGCAGTTCCTCCAGCAGCAATAGTCGAGGATGAAATTGAAGTAGAAAAATCGCCACTATTGGTATATACAGACCATACAGACAAACTAGAAGTTCCCGTATTTTGAACAGTATAAGTCCTTGTTACACTTCCTGAAGTAACATCAGTATTTCCAAAATCTGTATTTATAGTACCTGAAATAGTTGTACTTCCGGTTGGAATATTATTTCCGTTCGCTTGTAGATTTATTTCAGGCGATCCAACACCACGAATAACAATATTGTCGATGTAAAGAAATTCTCCACTATCAAGACTAGTCGAACGTACTCTTATTCTTAAACTAGTGCTGGTACTTGGAACATCGAATACATAAGGATTGGTTGATTGACCCGGACTTGAATCACCGGAACCAAAGTTTATATTTTGGCCACCACTACCACTATTACCATCGACAAGTTTTACTGTTGTAGTATATGTTGAGCCATTATTATATGAGAAATCTATAAATAAATCCTCATTATCATCAACAGCAGTTGCAGCAAAAGCAATGGATACTTGTACATTTGAATAACCACTAATATCTATATTTTCAAAAAGTGTGTTAGAGGATATATTGCTATTCCCTGCGGCCGCACTAAAACGCAGTGAATTGGCTCCACTCATTGCTGTTGTGTTTGATACACCTACATAGGTACCTGTTGTATAGCTTAAATTATCTGAGGCTGCATTCTCAAATCCTTGACTTTTTATTGTCACTTGAGAATAACTCATCAGTGAGAATAATGTGAATGCAAAAAGTAATTTCCTCTTTTCTAAATTCAATAATAGTTTTTTCATAACGTTGGGTCGATTATGGATTATTTTGTTTTTTTTTGACAGTTCAAAGCTATTTTAATTTTTTAAAAATCCGATTAAATGTATAAAAAAATCGATGAAATGCATATAATAGCTATTAATAATAAATATTATACTACAAAATAATATTTTAAAGTATGTTTATTAATAATCATTCTGGTCAATACAATAATTGTATAATGATTGTTTCAGAATTACGAAATAAAAGTAAAGTTGGTTTGAAAAAGCTAAAATTTTTCTAATTTTCTATCATTATAATCATGTACTTCAAATAGAAACTAAAAGTTTTTGAGTCGAAAAAAACTAGTGATTGAGTTTAGAAATCATGTTTTCAAAGTTTTTTTTGAAAAAGGTGTCTAGAAAGATTGTAGAATGGGAAACAAAAAAAGGCTTGGATAATTCCAAACCTTTTAATTCTGTAGCGAGAGGGAGATTTGAACTCCCGACCTCAGGGTTATGAATTTCATATTTTATCGAAATTAACCCCTTTATATTATTGATGTGTAGAAAATCGTGTACCGATTTGTGTACTATTTTGTGCTTTATATTTGATATTTATTTCGGGTGCAAAATACATATTTTTTTGATTCTTTAGCTTTAAAATTTATAAAAAGAGAATGAAAATCATTGCAATACCATTGCAATGATTTTTTTAGTATTATTATTTGATTTTTAAGAAAATCATTTTGTTACCTATCTTTTCAATTCTATCTAATACCCTTTTATGACTTACTATTAATGAAATAATAATTTAATGTTAAATAAATAAAATTATTTTTTTCTTACAAATTTTTACCTACTTTAGTATTCAATAAGACTAAATACCACTTCAAGTCTTTTGATTTTTCGTGTGCTTTAATCATTAGTGATTGTTTGAACCCAAAACAATTTAATATGGTTATTAATGTTGTTGATTAATATAGTTAATAACGAAAAATCTATAATTTTTATTTTATCGAAAAAGTCCTCTGTTTTAGAGTGTTTGCACTAGATGTATATGTTCAAAATGTATATATCATGTTTTTACATATTACTGTTATATCAAAAATAATCAGTTTTAAAGAGGTGTTTTGATAATTATTTTAAACTACTGAAAATTATTAATACAATTTAAACATAATAAAAATGACAAAAATTAAGAATGAACACACGCTATTCAGGTTTGTGAGTTTGCGCAATCCTGAACTATCCGAAAAAACTAATCAAAAGAGAAGATTTGTTTTCCATTTTGATGATAAAACTGGAGTGTTTTTTGATGCTGTAAGGAATAAGCCTTCAGATAAAACAAAATGGGAAGCTATGCTGACCGCTTCTGAATCTTTTGATGAATTAGATAGCGAAGCCAGAGTTGAGGAAATTGTAAAAGAATTGTATGGAGTAGCCCTATGGATAGGTAGAAACAGGTATTCGTTAGATGTTAATGAACTTAGAAATAAAACTAAAAGTCTTGCTCCTCTAAGTCAAGATATTGAAAAAGTGTTATGGGATAACCTGTTCTTTCAGGTTCTAACCCATAAATCATTCTATGTAAAAGAAGATATATTGCAAGTGCTTGTCCTTCAAAACTTGCTTAAACAGGTAAAAGATTTAACAGATGAAAAAGAGATATTGTTAAATCTTCCAATATTAGCTAATGCGAAAGTAATTTTACAAGTATTTTTATTTCAGGAAAATAGCGAGGCTAGTTCCACTATACTTCAAAAATCTTCTAGTCTTAAACCAAACACTCTATTCTCAACTAAGGAACTTGAAAAATCCATTTCTGTTTCTATATCTCAATCCAATATAACAATTTATGAGAGTACCATAGTAGTACTTAAAAAATTGCAAAAACAATTTAGAAGTAACTATGAATTAGCTTATAATGATGCTATAGCTCAATATGAGGTAAAAGTAAAATTAGCTTATGCCAATGCAACTATTGTTGAAAGGGAAGAAACTGACTGCCCTACAGGTTGCAAAAAAATCATTCAAGAATATCAAAACCTAGTTTTGCCTGATTTTACATTTCAAGAGCCAAAACAAGTTAATGAGGCAGATTTAAGGAAGTATTTATCGGAGGAACAATATTATGTGTTGGAAAGTTTGGATTTGTTATCCTCAACAACTTATGGTGAAATTATTGAAAGTTTAGAAACAGCCATTAGAGAAGAGACAACAAATACTTTTGACAAACTATCTTTTTCAAAAAAATCAATTGCAGTCAATGGTGTTGTTCTAGGAGAAAATGTTACAGCTAAAAATTCCAGTATTACTGAGTATCCGTTTATTGCTTACTTTTTGAAAACTTCAAATTCTAGTTCAAACTTAGTTGGTAAAATATGTATGAGTTTAGATTTAGGTTTTCCAAATGGTGATTTAATTGATGCTTTGTATACTGCACATTTCCCCAATAATACTAACAATACAAATGGTGCATTCACAGATGTCGCCAATGGGAACTTTATCAATATTGTTTTTTATCCTAATACAGGATTGTCAATTCCAACAGGTACTACACAGTTTACTTTTGAAGGTAAGTTAACATTTAGTAATGGGTTAGTTTTAAATTTCAATTTTACGATGGATTTAACTTCTAGGATTCCCGGAATTGCAACTTCAAGTAAATCTAGCGGAGGTGATGGAGATTTAGGAGGTAATAACGGTGCTCCATTCATTCCTAAAGGTTTTGGATACAGACAAATTGGTATTGCTGACTATAAGAAAGTAGTACAGGAAATTTGCTGTTATACCGAAGGTGAAGTAGCCCATATTGAAAATATTATGGCTAGAGAGTTTAAAGAAAAAACTACAGTCAGAGAGCGAATTGAAGAAAATACCACTACCACGGAACAATCGGTTGAAACAGAGAATTTAACTGATAGTACTTCGACAGAACGTTTTGAAATGCAATCAGAAGTAGCTAAAATTCTTCAAGAAGACAAGCAGTTTGGTGCTTATGCAGTAGTAAGAGGTAAATTTAGCCCGAATACAACGTTTGAAGTCGGCGCAAATTATGCTACAAACAGTTCAAAAGAGCAAAGTAACAGACAAGCGGTTAATCAATCGAAAGAGATTACTCAAAGAGCGATGGAAAGAATTGTTTCCAAAATACGCAAAGAGCAAATCACAAAAATAACGGAGAGTTTTAAAGATACTAATTCTCATATATTTGATAACAGAGCAGGTGAAAACCACGTTTCAGGAGTTTACAGATGGGTTAACAAAGTGTACAAAAATCAAGTTCAGAATTATGGTAAGCGAATGATGTATGAATTTCTAATTCCACAGCCATCTAAATTGCATAGATTAGCTATGAGAGATGCTGTTAATCATCCAACAACAACAGTTTTAGTAAAACCCGATGACCCAAGATTAGGTGGTAAATATGCCAAAATTGAAACGTCAAAAGATTTGAATGCAAATAATTATCATTTATGGGCTTCAATCTACAATGTAGAGGTTGAAATGCCTCCTCAGCCTATTAATGTTGCTAAAGAGTATTATAAAAAACAGACCGACCAAGGCGCAAAGGATAAAATGAGGAATGGGGATTCAATGAATATAGAGATACCTCAAGGATACTATTGTGACGAGTTTTCAGGGTATGGTAAATATGTGCATGAAGGAAATGCAGTAACCACTCAATTTTCGTTGACTGTTGGTAGCTTTAATAATTTTAATCTTTATGTAGGTAGAGGGAGTTTTGACTTCACAAGAAGAGCAATATCCAAAATAAACAAAGTACTTCCGATAGCAATTATTATCGAAGATATCGAGCCTTTGGCAATGACGTTCATAGCGCATTGTAAAGTTTCAGATGAACTGTATGCCAAATGGCAGGTGGAAACTTTTGGGAAATTAATTGAAGCCTACCAAAAACAGCTTGATGATTATAATGCTAAAATGGGAGAAGTTGCAACTACTACTGAGACAACATTAGGAACTAATCCGGGATTTTATCGTGAAATTGAACAAATGGTACTTAGAAAAAACTGTATTAGTTATTTAATGGATGAAGCCAAAATGGGAACACAGTTTTATACTGGTGATGCGTTGGAAAATTATGTTATTACACAAAGCCAAGCTATGGACGATTACGGGAGTTTTGCAAAGTTTATGGAACAGGCTTTTGATTGGGATTTGATTTCCTATAATTTTTATCCTTATTATTGGGGGAATAGAAATGAATGGACGACATTGTATCAAACCGATAATAACGACCTATTATTCCGTAACTTTATGCAAGCAGGTATGGCAAGGGTAATTGTAACTGTTAGACCCGGATTTGAGGATGCTGTAATGTATTATATGTCAACTGGTAGAATATGGAATGGGGGCGAAGTACCTGTACTTGGAGACCCATTGTATCTTTCAATAGTTGATGAATTGAAAGAGCAAGAATATGTTGTTGAAGAAACATGGGAAACAGTTGTACCAAGTGCATTAGTTGCTCTACAAAGCAGTGGAGTGGCAGTTGATGCCACAGGATTACCGTGTGGCGATGATTGCAAGGATGCTCAAGAAAACAATCCTTTGAAAAATAACGATTCAAAGCTTGGAGTAACCCTGCCAACATCATCACCAAATTAAAAAAGAATGAGGCAGTTGCTATACCGATAGCAACTGCTTTAATTAGTAATTTATAATAAAGAAATTATGCCTACAAAAGCACAATTAGCCCGTTGGCGAGATTTAGATATACCTTTTGATGGTTTTTATGATACAATTGCAAAGGATGAACCTGTTAAGAAATTAGAGATTCGTTATGTTTCCTTTACCGAAGATAAAGCTAATTTTATTATTACATTTAATGTAACTGGAACTTCTTTGAAAAAAAAGGTTGCTACCATGACAATGGTAGCGTTAGGAGATCCATTTAATTCGGTATCATATAATAATTTAACAATTAACCCGGATGGAAGTTCTAATCTTAAATTAAATTTTCCAAAGAGAAATAATCAAAATGCATTGTTTCTTCCAGACAACGGATTTGAAAGTAATCCTACCGAATTATTGGCGTTTATATCTTGTGATGGGATTTCATCAACTGTTGTAAGTGTTCCTTTAACTAAAGCTGCCAAAAAAGAAGAAAAAGTTGAGTCAGCAAAATGCTTTTGTAGTAAGGCTGAGACCGGTTTTTCTAAAACCGATTGGGAAAATTTAATCACTCTAATTAGGAAACAGGAGAACCCACAACTAGTTCCTGATATGAACTACAAAACAAAGCCCCCAACAGTAATGTGGATTGACACCAAAACTAATGAGGTTTTGCCAGCTAATGCAAATGGTAAAGCTCCAACACCTAACTCAATTAAGCATTATATCCCGCAAACTAAATATGATGAAAAGGATGATGGAGTGCAGATTAAAAACAGACTTTTTTATATGGATGATGCTGATTTGAATGTAAAGGAAAGCCAAAGAAATTACTCTGAATTTGCCAAACAAATGAATTATTTGTTTACACAACATGAAATTAAAACATGTATTCAGAAAATTCATTTTCTATCGCAAATATATGTAGAAACCCAAGGGCTTTCTAAAACTTACGAAGACCCTTTAAACACTAGTCCATCTGGTGGAGAATTTTATAGAGGAAGAGGGTTGCTGCATTTGACCCATGATTATAATTATCTCGCTTATTATGATGATCGCAACAACACCAGTTATTTGAAAACCTATAAGGAGAATAAAAAGAAAATCATCTATTACACTCCTAAAAAGCATACACGATATCAGACAATAGATGAATTTTATGCTGATCCCGATAATAAAGATATTGCAGCAAAATTTTGGGATGATTTCATTAGAATAGTTAAATTAGTATCTACAGATTTATTTTTCGCATGTGACACCGCAGGTTGGTATTGGGAGACCTATAAAATAAATGATATTGCCACAGATGAAGATTTAAGCGTAGCCAGAGTTTCTTTAAAAATAAATAATAGCCCGTATGAAAAGTTTGATAGTAAACATCCTAGAAAAGGAATAAATTCATATGATGAACGCGTGAATTTTTTTAATATTATAAAAAAGGTTTTTAATGAAGGATGTAAATAAACTTATAATAGGTTTTATAGTGTTTCTATGTTTTTCATGTAATCAACAGAAGAAAAATACAGAAACTCAACTTAGTAATGTAATTGATTTTGATAGAGATAGCCTTATTTATAATATTGATATAAGTGAATCAAAATTCAATCCAACATCATTTTTGGTTTTAAAATGTATATATGTAGGCGAGCATTTCATTGGAAGTTATTCGGATGAAAATTTTAAAAAGGCATATCAGTACAAAGATGAAAAGAGGATATCTGAAGAACCATTTATAAGGTATTTTATAAAGCAGAAAAAAGATGGAAAATATTCAGAATTATGGACTGTAAAAGAGCCAATAAATACAACATCATCTCTTCAATTATGCCAAGGGGCAACAATTTCAAATCAAGGTGTTGAAGATTATTTTTTAAAGATTGTAAGTCATCAATATGGAAGTCTCGGTTGCTACGCGATAAATTTTAAATTGTATGATAAAAAATGGTCAGTACTCTCTAAAGAAAGAATCGTCACAGATTCATTTTATAATAAAACAATAGGTTATTGTATAGATAAGACAAACAAAAGGCTCAATTATCCAAATGATGGAGAAAAACTGCAGGAAAACGAGATTGATTTTTCAACATTTGACAAAATGCCAGATGCACGGTGGGATTGTAAATAATTTTGAAAACACCCTCTAAGTTTTAACTGAATCAGTACATTTTCTACTGACGATAAAGACTATATATACAGTTAACAACAATGATAGTAGAATTTGTAAAAGGAAAAGAATAATTAATCAATAATTTAATGATGTTTGATTTGAACAATGTAAAACATTATTAAAATATTGATTATGAAAATTGTAAGTAACTTAAACAAATAGAAACCTATGGACACACCAACTAATGATTCAAAGCTTGGATTAACCCTCCCAACATCATCACCAAATTAAAAAAATGCCTTTTATTATTAACTTTATAAAAAGTAAAAAAGATGCCTACAAAAGCACAATTAGCCCGTTGGAGAGGTTTGGAAATACCGTTTGATAGTTTTTATGATACAATTGCAAAGGATGACACACTCAAGAGATTAGAAATTAAATATGTAAGTAGTTCTGCAGATAAGGAAAATTATCTTGTGAATTTTGAAATTATTGCTGAAAATTTGGATAGCGATAAAGCTCAATTGTTTGTTAAAGAAATGAATGTCATTTTTTCTAATTCTTTAGTCTCCAATAAGCCACTTATAATTGCAAAAGCCATAAAAACTACATATGAACTTAAAATAAGTAAAAAAGTTATCGGTAATTTAGATGGTGACTATGAAAATGGAGGATTTGAGTTTAAAGGATTTATAACTTGCGATGGTCTTTCTGCTGAAACAAAGGAGTTCAAACTTAGCAATCTAAAGAAGGAATCCAAAGAAAAGAAAAAGGAATCCATTAACGAAACTTGTTTTTGTAACAGAGACTTTAAAGTAAGTGAGTTAAAAAATATTGTTATACAATTGAGAAAAGCAGATTCAACAGGAGTAATACAAACTGTTAGAGATAAAACTAATACTAAGAATTTTGCTATGGGAGAGCCAGTGCTCAACGAAGATGGCACTGTAAAGACAATCACTCTTAGCCAATATGAGGAATTAGGGGAAGAGATATTTAAACTTGAAATGGATGAAGTTATTGTAGAAAAAGAAGCTAATTATGCTACATTTAATAATGAACTAAATAAAGCATTTCGTAACTATAATATAAAAACTTGCTTCCAAAAGATGCACTTTTTATCTCAAGCATATCATGAAACGCAAAGGTTTACCTCAACATATGAAAAAGATCCATCGTCATCAGTTATAGGGGGGGCTTTTTATCGGGGTAGAGGTCTTTTACATTTGACCCATAAATCAAATTATGAAGAACTTTTTACTGTTGGTAGTGGAGAGGAGCCTACAGGGGATAGATTACAGGCGTTTGTTCCTACCGTAGCAACATCTATAAAAGTTGCCTGTCAAGCATCAGCGTGGTATTGGAAAAAACAAGATATTAACCAATATGTAGAAAACAATGAAGATGCTGTTGTCAAAGTATCTGCGTCGCTTAATTATCCTAAGGCTCTTAATGGTGTTCAAAAAGACATTAATAAGATTAATGCCTTAGCTGAGCGAAAATTATATTTTAATCTTATTAAACCAATATTTAAATATGATGAAATCTGTAAAAACAAAAAATAAAGGATATTTAATTTTTCTCGCACTACTCTTTATAGCTTGTAAAAATAACGAAGTAGGAAATAATCAAAAGGATATATCTGATTTTTATTTTTTTGATGCAGTTGGAAATTCAAATGTTGATACGTTAGTTGTTGAAAATTCTCATACAAATAAATTCAATAAATCAATTTCGATTATTTTAAACGGTAAAAAAACTCTGATTTGTGAGATGGAACCCAGAATAGATTCTACTTTTATTACAACATCTCCAAAAATCGAAAGTATTTATCTTGAAGCAAATGATGTTCAAACAACAAATAAAGGATTTAGGTTATTGAGTAAGAATACAGATGTTGAGCCAGAATACTTTTTTATGGATTTGTGCTTTAACAAAGAATGGTATATAAAAGATTTTGGCTTTATGGATATAAGTTCTAAAAACCCATTTATCTGTAAAGAAGATTTTCAAAAAAGTATTAAAAATTTTAAGAATCTTATAATAAGCCCAAAAGAAATTAATCAAATATATTTTAAAGGAACTTATTGTAGATAATTTTGATTATGAAAATTGTAAATAGGACATTGTTGATACTTTTTGTTTTCTTTATTGTTAGTTGTAAAGATAAAAGTTCAGATAGCATTAAAAGGCAAAATACTTCAGTGGTTGATTATCAAGCTGACTCTGTTTATTATAAAATAGACGTAGTTGGAGATGGAGAAAAAGAACTCTTTTTAATGACTAATAATTATGTAGTGGGCGATTCCGTAATTGGGGGAATAAGTAATAATGATAACTATACTAAGGCAAACAAAATGGTTACAGATGACCCCTCTCACTATAAAGAAGGTAATATTTCAATATTGAGTAGGATTTTTTTTTATGAGGATAAAAGGTTTAATCAAATTGCTTCAATTTACAGTAGTGATGTTGAATTTCATTACCCAATACTTAAACAAGGTAATTCTTTTAAACCAATAATTATAGATGGAGAAAAATTTTATGGTGGTTTTTTAAGAGTTCAGGAAATATCAGATTATTATTTAGGAGGGAGGTATGTGAATATGATTTATTATAAAAATAAATGGCGGATTTATTCAAAAGAAATTGACAATCCAACAAAAGGATTAGTTCCTTATCCAAAAGGCTATTGTATCGACTCTACTTTAGTTTCATATAATTTAAATAAAAATGGATTTAACGAAATTTTTTATTTAGGAGATGGTTTTAAATGCAATAATTAAAAGTGTGTAACCTCTTTAACTTAAAAGAAATGTAACTAACTTAATCAGATAAAATCAATGGACACACCAACTAAAAACAAAATTGCGAAACTTCATCCATCAGTAAGAAATGAAGTAACTAACATCATTCAAGAGTGTGATACTGCACTTACTGGCAGAGCAAAAGTAAGAGTAACACAAGGTTTAAGGACATTTGCAGAGCAAGATGCACTTTACCAACAAGGCAGAACCACACCGGGAAAAAAGGTAACTAACGCCAAAGCAGGACAATCCATTCACAATTATGGTTTTGCTGTAGATATTTGTCTCATAATAGACGGTAAAATAGCTTCGTGGGAAACTACCAAAGATTGGGATAACGACCAAGTGGCAGATTGGTACGAATGTGTAAAAATATTCGCCAAATATGGCTGGGAATGGGGTGGAAATTGGAAAACTTTTAAAGACTTACCACATTTTGACAAACGTGGGTTCAATAAATGGCAACAGCTCGCAAAACTTAAATTAGATAAAAATGGTTATGTCATTTTGCTGTAAAGATGCCTTTATTCCCTTTTTATAGATGAAGCTTTTATTAAGAATTTGTTAACCAAATATCTTCTTTCTTGGAGAATTAATTTAGTAAATTTGCCATCCAATAACAAAACAACTAAATTTTAACAAAAAAGGTATGGAAGCAAACAGATATTATGATGAAGATTTTAATGAATTCATCAAAGAACTTATTGATACCCAAAGGCTGAATGACTCGAAAGAGGAAGGAATAGCGAAGAAAGTCATTGATGACGGTTTTGACTCTTTGAGTGACAAGCAGAAGTTTGTCTTTGAAAATGCTATAAGCCACTATGTATATGACGAATGCTCACGTTGTGGGCTTGAAATACCGTGGTGTGAAATGTCAGGTGCAGAAGATAATGGAAAAATGTGTAGTTGGTGTGCACAACTAAGCAAGAATGACTAAAAATTAAACTAATCACAAACAACTAAAACAAATATTTATGAATTATTCGGTTCTAACAAAAGTAACAAACGACGAATTTAACGGACAACAATTTTACCTATACGAAAGTGGAGAAGAAGGTCTTGCGGTTCTTTCAAAAGAAGATGCGGACAAATTAGTGGAAATATTAAGTGGTTACCCTAATGTTTTTTCCGAAATAGAAGCTATTCCAAGAGAGAATGAAGAAATCAAGTTGCTAGACCCTAGCAAAGACAGCGATGGTCTTTCTCTTTCAATGCAGGATGTTCTTGATTATTGTCCGGGCTTGCTTGAAAAACTTGAAGAAAATTTCGACCATATCATTGTTGGAATTGACAGACTAGAGACTGTAAGACAGACATTTGAGAACAACTAAAAAAAAGTATATTATTGATGATATAAAGGGTTCAGAAATGAACCCTTTTTTATGCGAAATATAATTCTAATAACTCCCTTCTTTTTAAATTATTCTAATTCCATTTCCTTTTTCATCAATTAGGTCGAAAGCTTCAATAAGTGAAATTATACAAGGATTTATTTTTGATAACCTTTGGATTTTCTTTTCAGTTTCAGATAATATTATTGCAACTTTATTTTTGCTTACATTGTTTCTCATTTCAAAGTAAATATCCGCTAAATCTGTCCCTGTTTCAAATTCAGAGTTCTCAATCATTGAACTGCATTTGATTTTAAAGCCTGTACGTCTTCAAACTAAATTGG
>NZ_DLGY01000050.1:110232-114656 GCF_002482945.1 Flavobacterium sp. UBA7682 | reverse complement strand
TAATCGGAATAATAATTCTGATAATGATAATGGAAAGGCTTGTGAAATAAAAACTGGCTATAACAGCCGTTTGGTAGCATGGCTGGTTTTGCATTTCTTAGACGGAAAGTACTAAGTTCAAAAATTGATTATATTTACAACAATAATTTAAAAAGTCGCCACGACTACCAAGCGGCGGCACGTTAGCCGTTATTTTAACCAAAAGAGAAAATTATGATTAAATTAGAAAATTTCGAAGAATTTTTAAATGGTATAAAATTATGCTACTCGGAAGACTGCCAAGAAAAATTACCCACAATTGACGATTTTCCTTCTACTCTATTTCTAGACAACTTGCTTGACTTTTCAAAAGTGGAAAAGCTAGCGAAAAATACATCAAATATATATTTAGCATCAGTATCAAAACGAATTTTAGGAATATTATTAATTCAAGAATCTAGAGAAAGAGAAATTAATCTCAATCTCAAAAAATGCTGGAGTTATATTTCAGAATCTATAAGAATGATTCCTAGTGAAGACACTATTTCTTCAATTGGTTCACAAGGTTTTCTCTCTATTCCATTATTTAAGTTCACGAATAATATGTCTCTGTTTGAATTTATTCGATTGCACATTTGGGACAAATCACTAGAGAAATATATTGACCAAAATGCATCAACTAATTTTTCAATTCATACTCATTCATTTCACGCTCATAGTTGGATAATCACTGGAAAAATTGTTAATGACCGCTATATTGTCACAGAATCTAAAGACAAAACACCTTACATTAGATTTACTATAAACTATAACAAAACATTAAGTCAAATTAACCAACACACATCAACAGCCAGTAATGATAACATCTATGTTATGCCTAACCAAATTAGTCACGAAGTATATATGAGTGGTGGTTCTTACCAGATCAAAGCAGCTAATTATCATAATTCAGGAACTGAAGATGAAGATGGTCTATCAGCAACTTTCTTTTGTTTCACAGCAAAAAATGGTATGGTAGACACTTCATATGTTGTCGGTCCAGCTGAACAAAAAGAGTCCGAAATAAATAGAAGAATGCATATAGACCCAAAATATTTATTAGAAAAAATTGAGAATAAACAAACTAATTTAAAATGACTGACGAAAAAAGAAAAATGATACTTGATTGGATGAGGAAAATTCATCAACTCGAGTATGCCAATATCTATCAATCAATTTATTGGTCTAATAGAGAGAAAGTCATAGGAATTTCAGCATTTGCATTATCAACGCTAATTGCTTGTTCATATAGATTTCCTGGAATTGAAGCTGAAACTTTCAATAAATTGCCTTTCATATTTAAACACGAATTTATGATTCCTCTCCTGACAACTATTGTTGCAATATTGACTGGTTTACAAACCTTTCTAAAACCCGGAGAAAAATCTGAAGCGCATAGAAAGTTGGGGAATAATTACGAAAAGCTTAGACACAAAATTGAACCTGTGCTAACTGGAAATTTAATGGAGTATGAACTAAATCAAAAGATAGAATCAATTAGAAAAGAATGGGAAAACATGGAATACTTAAATGTTTCACCAAGCAATTTTGACAAAGGAAAAAAGAGAGTAAAGTCATTGAATAAATATCCCGAAGAATTAGGTTTTCTTCCTAACCAATAAAAACAACGGCTAACAGCCGTTTCTCGCAATTGCGAATTTTGCTTAAGCCGGTTGTTGATTTTCCGCTGGAAAATCTTATTTTAGCAGAAAGTACGCAGTTCCGCAGTTCGCAACTGACGAGAAGCGGCGGCACGTTATAAGCCATTTTAAAACCTCGCTAATCATGAGAGACATTGAAAGAATAAAACCGATTATTGAAAGATTAGAAAAATTGTGGCTTGAAAATCCAGATTTTAGACTTGGACAATTAATCATGGGAATCACTCGAACTGAAGAAACTAATCCGAAGTTGTTTTATATGGAAGATGACGAGTTTTTGAAAAAAGTTGACGAGTTAGAAAAACTATTAACCGAAAATAGAAAATAATTTAGATTATGAAAGGTATCGTAAAATATGTAAATTCACGCAACGGATTGTGCGCTATTGAAGTTGAAACTAACAACTTTACAATTTTTGAAGATTTTGATGAGGGTTTATCAGTTGGAGATATTGTGACTGGAAACTTGGAAAGTTTGGGTGGAGAAACTCTTTACAATAAAACTCAGGGAATAGAAGTCGATGGCAGTATTGAAAATCATGGTTGCGGCGAAAATCAAATAGAAACTCAATTAAGGTTAAAATAAAAAACGGCTTATAACAGCCGTTTCTCGCAATTGCGAATTTTACTTAAGCCGGTTGTTGATTTTCCGCTGGAAAATCTTATTTTAGCAGAAAGTACGCAGTTCCGAACTTCGCAACTGACGAGAAGCGTCGGAACGTTACCGGCAAGCTCACAAAAATCTGCAAAAAAACCCAATGGAATCAAGAATAATTTACGAGTCTGACAAAACGTATTTGAATGGAATTCATTGGATAAAACCTAAAATAGATTCTCAAACTGAATGGTTATACTTGAATCCTGAAAATATTGCCGAAAAAGATTTCGAAAAAATATTTGACTCAAATTTTAACTGTGAAAAACTTTACTTTGTAATCAATAGAAGCGAGTCAAAAGAAGTAAATCAATCTGAAGCATATACAGAAATCAAACTTTTGTATGGACAGATAAAATTTAGAGTTTGGAATGAAAACTTTGAAAGCGTTGTTGAATTTGATAATGAAGTATATCGGAAAGGTACAAAGCCAGCCGGTAACAGCAGTTTGTGATTATGGCTGGTTTTGGGTTTGTCAGAAATGTCTCGGCTGACTGAAATTTTAGTTATATTTGAAAACGCAAGTGAGTGAAGAACGCCACAATCACAATCTGCGGCACGTTATGCACTATTTTCGGGACGAAAATATAAGCGAGTACGTCTTTTGGAAGCTGGAAAAAAGGAAAATAATAAAACATGGATTTCGAAGAGTTTAGAAAAGATATTGAATCAAGATTAATTTCAAAAATAGAATTTGAATTGCAAGAGTTTCAATATTTTCCATACAGTTTTGGAAGTGGAATTCTCGCCTATCGAATCAATGGACAAAATCATAAGTTAATATTTGATGGAAAAGAAAATGAATTAACTTGGTTGAAAAGCAAACCGCATCAGAAATATTTCGGATGTGACTTCACAGAATTTGAAAAGTTTGACGGATTAATGATTAGTGATGAAGTTTTGTGGAGAGGTTTAAAAAACAGTGCATAACAGCCGTTTGGTAGCATGGCTAGTTTTGCATTTCTTAGCCGGAAAGTACTAAGTTCAAAATTTGATTATATTTACAACTAATTATTATAAAAGTCGCCACGACTACCAAGCGGCGGCACGTTAGCGACTATTTCTTCTTAACGAGATAATATGGGATATTTTTGGTCAATGGGCATAAGTTTTAAAAACAAAGAACTTGCAGAGCAATGCGAGACTGAAATTGATAGCTTAATTTTAAGTGATAATACATTTGTTGGTTTGAAAAAATACGTAGAGCAAAATGAAAAACTGCAAACATATATTTTAGGAATATATCCTGAAGGTATGGAAATAGCTGAAAGTGAAAAATTATTCTCTTATCCATTTTTTCAGGAAATTAGAAACCAACTCAATAACATCGTTTTAAATTTAGAAATAGAATATAATATAGCCTTTTATGAGTTTGAGGCCGCAGACTATTTATTGAATGAAGATATAGTTGAAGATATTTCAAATTACGGCTTAGGGGAAATTAGAGAGAGAGATTTTAATGTTTTATATTTTGACGAAGAACATTATATCCCTAAAAGGTATTTTGACGGTTTAATACTTTCAAATGATGAGTACAAAAAAATAGCAATGGCATATCCGGAATTTGAACCATATAAAAAAGGGTATGTATGGTTACCGAACAGAAACAGTCGCTAACAGCCGTTTGGTAGCATGGCTGGTTTTGCATTTCTTAGTCGGAAAGTACTAAGTTCAAAATTTGATTATATTTACAACTAATTATTTAAAAAGTCGCCACGACTACCAAGCGGCGGCACGTTATACACCAGTGTTTTCCTGACGAGAACTTTTTCATTAAACTTCACTCCTATTTGCCAAGTTTGCGAAAACAGAAATGGAAATTTAGACTAGAATTTGTTGCGCTGAAAATGTTACGGAAAAAGTTTGCGTCGAAAATAGAAACCTGAAAATGTTTGCGGAAAAAGTTGCCGAAAATCGCGACGGTTTAGAAGATAAATTACGAGCGCAGCTCGAATTTTTTTTGAGAATAATGAAGTATTTTCAGAAAAAGTGAGATGAAAAAAAATTTTCGTGGAAAGTGTTTGTGGTTATATTGCGTGACAATCAAACTCAAAACACCGGTGTATAACAGCAGTTTGTGATTATGGCTGG
>NZ_DLGY01000050.1:0-110208 GCF_002482945.1 Flavobacterium sp. UBA7682 | reverse complement strand
TTTGGTCGCATCAGAAATGTATCAGCTGACTGAAATTTTAGTTATATTTGGAAACGCTAGTGAGTGAAGAACGCCAAAATCACAATCTGCAAAACGTTAGCGATAAGCGTAATAAAACCATAAAATTCAATATGAGAACCATTTTAAAAACTTTATTAGTTTGCATAATTATAACCAGTTGTAATTTGGGAAAAGCTCAAATTAAGGACTTAAATTCATCACTTAAGGAAATAGAAAGTTTCCAAAGTGAAAACAATTATGAAAAAGCAAATGAAATGCTTGATTCTCTCATTACTGTATATCCAAACAATGCAGAATTATATTTTAGATTAGCTCATTCAAAAACCATTTCAAAACCTAATCTGTTTGAAATAATGAATCTTCTTGATAAATGTTTGTCTAAAGATTCATTACACTTCAAAGCTTTGTATCTAAAATCACAAGGACTAATGTTTATGGGAGATTTTCGAGGAGCTTTAAATATTCAAAATAAATTAATTGAAAATTATCCGAATTTATTTTTACTTAAACTGGATAGAATATCAACCTATTTATTTTGTGGTGATTTTAAATTGGCAAAATCAGAAGCTTTCAAATATATTCCTTTGTGCGAAGATTTAAATGAAAAAGAAAGGCTTTACAGAGTAAGTATGTACTCCAATTACTTTTTGGGAAATAAAGAAGCTATGTTGGAAAATATTAACGAAATGAATTCATTAGGTTTAAATACCGATTATTCTGCTAAACTTATTAATAAAGAATTAATATTTGAGGAATTTGCTAAAGGAAAAAATGTTGGAAATATACCGTGTTCTTTATCTCAACTTGAATATATGTTTCCAATAAAAAAATAACGCCTATCGCTAAAAGTAGTTTACAACAATTGCCTTACGTTCCTGAACGACACAAACAATGAAAAAATCAACAAAAACATTGCTAATAATTCTTCTACTCCTAATTCTTGGAATTTTTATACATCCCAAAAAGGTAGTCTATGTTCCAAAAATAACCGGAAAAGTAATTGACGAAAAAGGAAATTCAATAAAAGATGCCGTTGTCTCTCGAATAGAAGAGTTGAGTTCGATAAATGAGAAACAGGGTTATTATGATTATACAAAATATAAATCCCAGACCACAAAAACTGATGAAAATGGAAATTTTGAACTTCTGGAAAAATCAAGAATTGAATGGATACACACTCCGTTAGATTTACCTTTTGCTTGGTGCTTTGGGAATTTTGAAATTGAAAAAGACGGTTTTAAAACATACAAAACAGAGTTTGACGAATTTCGTCAATTGCATAAAGACAATTGTTATGCTTGTGAAGAAATAGAATTTAAACCAATAATAACTCTGAAAAAAAAGGAATAAAAAATGTTACAGAAAGAAAAAAGCAACGGTTAACAGCATTTTCTCGCAATTGCGAGTTTTGTGGTAAGTTCACGTTTAGCAAGAAAAATTTATCTTTAATAGAAAATAGTCAGTTCGGAAGTTTGCCACTTCGAAAAGCCAAAAACCGTTGGAGGGAAGTGTAAATAACCTCTACCCAATTGACATTAAATAAATATAAATAATTTATGGAAAAACCTCAATTGAACTATAATGAATATTTGAGATACACTTTTGCCGGTGGCTTTGGTGTATTGACATATTTATACTTAAATCCAACAATTAGACAAACATTATTTGATGAAAATGGAACGATTAAGGACTCACTTTTTCTTGTTCTTCTTTCATTATTACTTGGTTCATTTTTGTATGCAGTTCACAGGGCAACATTATATCCAATTTGCTATAAGCTGAATCTAATCATACTCAGGATTAGTGGAAAGACAAATAATAATTTGAGTTGGGTAAAATTCATTTTTACACAGGACGAAGTAAAGCGACAAGACTTTCGAAGATGGAAACAAAGAGCAAACCCGAAATCATTTGCGTCTAATTTGTTGGACTGGTCTGCACAAATACACTTTCTCTATTGTTGTGTTTGGGCAATGTGGCTATCGTTTATATTTACCGAAAATATAACAACTGATAACTTCTTGAAAAAAAACTGGTTGTTATTTACAATTATACTTTTTGTAATTTCATTAAGAAATCATTACCGAAGTTTATTGTATGATATTGATATTGTTAAGCATGACCAAATAGAAAATATTGACAAAAAAGTCAAAACTATAGAGTTGAAAGTAGAAACAGAATAAAGTGAAACACCAGTTGACAAGAAAGGTTTTACGCTATTGCGAGTTTTCTGACTTTAAAGCCGCGGCACGTCATAGGCAAGTTATCATTCCTTTAAAAGACATAAATCTTAATATATTCATGGAAAAATTAAACGTCAATTCAAACAAAGGATTCAAATGGGCAATAATAACAATGTCCATTTTCATACTTATAATAATTCTTCATGTTATTCAAGAGTTTGTAAAAATAGATATGTCAAATTTCTATGGAATATTATTGGTTTTAATTTTAATATTTACCGTTGTTGGTGTTATTGATTCAATTAAGGGAATAAAAGAACCAAATACTTTGCGAAAGGTTATTGGTATGATTTTGAATTCAGGTTATGTTGTTCTATTAATTTTTATAATAGTTGCAAATATTCTTGACATCTATAAAGCATTTCAATAGTAACCTGCCTATAAAAGTACTTTGCAACAACTGCTTGGCTTGAGTTTCTCACCGAGTTTTCTCTGAAAACTCAAAAGCAATTCTACATTTGAAATCATCAGTAATAAATTGTTACAACTATGCGAAGACGACACCTTATAGCCAATTTTTAAACTCTTGAACAAATGAAATATTTCTTAAGCATTTTACTCTTGTTGGTAATACAACCTAAGATTTACTGCCAAAAAAATGAGCCTATCAAACAACTTGATTCACTATCATTGAAAAACAATGAAAGACTTTTCATTTTGATGGAAACTGATTCATTTACTGTAGTAACAACGGAAAATTTTTTAATGAAGGATTGTAAAGATTGGATTAAAAAACATAATATAGATTGGGACAAACAGCTTTTAAATAGCTTAGCAAAAGAAAAGTCCAAAATTGTTCATGCAGACAGTTTAACAGAAAGCGCCAAAGTAAAATCCAGACTTAAGTTTAGAATAGCCAGCTTATTAGAAAAAGGAAAATGCCTAGTTTATAATAAACAGAAAAGAAAATTGGAAAAGTATACTTCGTCTGAATATTATAGAACTGAATATGTGGATGGCCGCACATTTAAAACAAAACAGAATTGGATTATTTTTAAAATTGTTGATGGAGTTTATTGAAAAAAACTGATTATAACAGCATTTTCCTTCTAATTCCCTCAAGTAACAAAACCCAAAAAGTACTGAACGAAACCCGAAAAGTACTTAACAAACATCGAAAAGTGCCTAACAAAACCCAAAAAGTACTGAACGAAACCCGAAAAGTGCCTAACAAACATCAAAAAGTACTGAACGAAACCCGAAAAGTACTGAACGAAACCCGAAAAGTGCTTAACAAACAACGATATTGACCTAACAAAACCCGAAAAGTGCCTAACAAACATCGAAAAGTGCTGAACGAAACCCGAAAAGTGCCTGACAAAAGTCGAAAAGTGCTGAACGAAACCCGAAAAGTGCTTAACAAAACCCGAAAAGTGCCTGAGTAACATCGAAAAGTAACAAAGTCACCTCAAAATGTGCTGTACAAATTGGGAAAAGTACCAAACCAAAACTGACTATTCCATTTTCACCATCAAATACCACCAACAAAAAAGCATCCCAAAAATGGATGCTTTTTTTATCTTTAGTGAATCTTTGTGCTGCTTCGCAATCTTTGTGAAACCACCTTCGTAATTCCTAATTAATAATTCGTAATTAGTTTCTATTTATCCATCACAAACTTAAACGCCATACTAACAATATCCGCGCTCAAAGTATCACTGCGTTGGTAATGATTGTACCTGAAATCGATATTCTTCAACCCAAACTTCCAAATATGAGCTTTGGTAAATATATCCAAGTACGTTGCGCCTACACCATACTGACTCGCATTAAAAGTTGACAAATCATAATCAGACGTATAATATTTCTCTGTAGACAAATGCGTTTCAAAGGGCGCAAAATACTTCGACTCTGTTTGCGTATAATAACGATACATCGGATAAACCGTGAAATGGTCATTCAACTTTATCGGCACTTCTATATTAGCCGTATGCGCCTGAACGCCCCAATCATCGGTATAGAAACGATAATAAGTTCTCAGTTTAAAGTGTTCATTGATGTAGTAATTAAAACGCGCACCAATCGGCAATTTAAAACGAGTATTCGGCAAACGCTCAATATCATCCGCCAAGCGATACACACCTACATTCTCCGGGCTTTCATACACCGGAATGTATTGGCTTTGCCCAACATAGTAATTCGATTTATCCGCAAAATAAATACGGTGATAAGGAGTTGACAACAAGCCTTGCTGTTTTAAAACATCAAAGAACACAGAAGCCTGAAGCTTTTTAGTCAATACTTGTGAATACCCAAACGATAACGAATATGAGTTTCTATTCACCGATTGAATGTTTTCAAATTGCGAAGGCAAATAACCGTTAGAAGCCACGCCGTTCTGATCATAAATGGTAATACCACTGAAATACCCGTTGTTCAAAAATGAATTTCCATACTGGTCATACTCATGCAGTTCCGTTGGCAATATCGGTCGCCATTGGTCAAGATACACATTGGCTTTCAAACTCAATTCGGTGTTTTTCTCATTAAAAAGTTTGGCAACGCCACCACCAAAACCGATAGAGGTATAATCAAATTCATTAGAAAAAGACACATCCGCATTCCATATAAAGTTTCTATCGTCAGAACTATGACTGTAGTTCACATTCACACTCGTCAAAGCATCTTGTGCCGATGCACCCGAAGAAGCCAACCAAGGCGTTCCATAAGGAGAACCGGCTTTGTCATCATCATCATCGTCATCACCACCGCCAGAAGCACCGGTATCATTAAAAGGATTAATATTACTCGAAGAAGCCGATGTATAAGCCGATAAACCCGCATCAATAGTCAATACATCATCGGCATTCATAGGCATGGTGACTATAATATTCGAAGCCAAATCGGTCAACTTCTCAGAACCCATTCCACCCGAAACGGAAGAATGCACACCGTCTTGTTTGTAATAACTCAATAAGAAGTCAACTTCCGTTGCCTCTAAAACTCTCTTTTTAAATACAACAGTACTGTCTTTTTCTTGTGAAAAAGAACAGTAACTGCTCAATAAGGCTAATAGAAATAGGTACTTTTTCATTTTATTTATTAATTACAACCACAACCACCACCGGTTTTTCCTCCATTGGCTCCAGCCGCAGCCTCTCGATAAACTTGGAAAGTCACTTCATAGCGTTCCGCGGTTTTGGCCGATAATTTCATTTCAGTGTCGTTGATGTATTCCTTTTCATATTCTTTCACCGGCGAGCAGGAAGTCATGAAAACAAACAAAGCGAGTATTCCAAATACTTTAGTCATGTTGGTACTTTTTTAAATCTATATTATTTGAGGTCGATATCTTACCGTCTTCGTCAACCATAATGCAGCCTATGCCCGGCAATTGGTTAATCAAGTTCATTCCGGCGTCTTTGCCCATTACAAACACACCGGTTGCCAAGGCATCAGCCAACTCAGTGGTATTGGCAAAAACACTAATGCTAATCAAACCCGTCGCAGGATAACCTGTTCGAGTGTCTATAATATGCGAATAGCGTTTTCCGTTAAACGTGACATATTTTTCATAACTGCCCGAAGTTTCAACCGCCTTATCTTCAAGCGGGAACGTAGCAAATATTTTGTTTTTATTCATCGGATTCTTAATCCCTACTTTCCATTGTTCACCATTAGGTTGTTTGCCCCAAGTGCTAATGTCACCGGAGATATTCACCAATCCGGCAGTACAACCTTTAGCAATCAAATGGGCTTTGACTTTATCGGCAATATAACCTTGACCAATGCCGCCCATGCCGAGTTTCATCCCTTCGAGTTTTAAGAAAACGGTTTGCTTTTCTTTATCAATGATGATATTTTCATAGCCAACCTTCTCTACCGATTTTTTGATGGCTTCCGGTGTTGGCATTTCCTTCATGCTGCCGTCAAACTTCCATATTCTGTCCATTGACGCATAACTAATGTCAAAAGCACCATCCGTAAGCTTCGATATTTTGATAGAACGTTCAATTAGTTCTATCAGTTCTAAAGGCACTTTAACCGCTTGCTTTCCGGCATTCTGATTAATTTGGGATAATGGTGTAGTCGGAATCCAATCAGAGATAATATTTTCTATCCGTTTGACTTCAGCGATAGCCATATCTTCATATTGATGGGCTTGTATGGTATCATTAGCCACTACGGTAATTTCAAACGGACTGCCGAGCAAACTCACTTTTCGTTTGTGAATCAGTTGGGCATTGGCACTGAAACCAATAGTTAGCAACAATATAAATAGTAATCTGTTCATGTTTATTTAATAATGGCTTTTAATTCGGTTACAAATTGGTCTGCGCTTTGGCTTTCATAACCTTTCTTAGCCATGACTTTTCCGGTTTTATCTAAAACAGCTACTAAGGGGAAAAACCCTTCTTTATTGTATTTTTCGGCTAAAGCCAAATTGGCGGTTCTCAAATCTTCCGGTAAAGCGTTGTTCTTCTTCTTAGGAAAATCGGCACGAAGAAGTACAAGATGATCATTGGCATAAGCTTTAAACACTTCAGATTGCCAAACGTTTTTATCTAATTTAATACAAGGCGCACACCAATCAGAGCCGGAGAACACCAATAAGATTTTTTTGTTTTCCTTTTCTGCAGTGGCTTTAGCTTCTTCAAAATTAGTCGTCCAGTTTTGAGCAAAACCAGCCATTGATAGGAATAAAAACGAGGCTATAAATATTTTTTTCATGTTGACTTTTTATGTAAAGCAAGTTCAAATTCATTTACCCTACTTTCTTTTTAAAGTATTTTTTTTATCACAACGGTATAGCCTTAATATCAAAACTAGCATAGGGTATTTAAACACTAATCGGTTATAGTTGTATCAGTCAATTTATAATTCGTTATATGAACTATTTTAAAAAGTACTCGCCTTTCATCAATTTACTTTTCTTATTTATCATTGTCAATGTTATCCTAAGAATCATATTGCTTTTCCATCCCATTACACAATCCTCATTTGGACTTCTCGAAATCACTAAAATCTTTGTTTTAGGATTCATTTCCGATGTGTTTCTATTTATAATCGTCAGTGCTTTTCTATGGCTTTACTTATTGTTTTTATCCAATGTAAAGTATGAGAAATATGGATACCTTATTTTTGGCGCTTTGGTTTTACTATTGGTGTATGTTTCGTTTTTCAATACAATCCTAAATGAATATGGCGGTTCGTTACCGGAAATAGGAATAAGTTTTATTGCCTTGAAAACTATCTTTTTTGGGTTGTTGTTATTCCTCCCAAAACACAGAAAAGCAATTCGATTGGTATTGTTTTTTATCACGATGTTCATTTTTACGTTGGTGATAATTCAAAACGCCATCAGTGAGTTTTTCTTTTGGAATGAATTTGGCGTACGTTACAACTTCATCGCCGTAGATTATTTAGTCTACACGAATACAGTAATTGGTAACATCATGGAATCTTATCCGGTAGTGCCGTTGTTTGCAAGCGTTGGATTAGTGACTGCTGTACTAACGTATTTTATCGTAAAACGTGCCCAACCTTTTCTGAATCATTTACCTTCCTTTAAAGAAAAAGTAAAAGGTTTGGGAGTTTATGTTGTCTTAGTGATACTATCACTTACAGCCATTCCGTTATTGGCAAAACAAGAAAATAGCCCTAATGTTTACACCAATGAATTACAAGCCAATGGCATGTTTAAGTTTTATACAGCGTTCATGAATAACGAATTAGAATTCTATAAATTCTATAAAACAATGCCGAAAGCCGAAGCTTTTGCGCTACTACAAAAACAAATACCGGGAATTAATAGGGAAAGTTCACTCAGAACCATCAAAGCTGATTCTACTGAGCTTCACAAAAATGTAGTGTTGATTACGGTAGAAAGTTTAAGCGAGGATTTTATGACCGAATATGGCAACAAGAAACACATCACACCATTCTTAGATTCATTAGCCGATAAGAGCTTACAGTTTACCAATCTGTATGCGGTTGGCAACAGAACCGTTCGCGGATTAGAAGCCGTAACTTTATGTCTGCCGCCAAGTGCCGCCGAAAGCGTCGTGAAACGAACAGACAATAAAAACAAATTCTCCACCGGTAGTGTCTTCAAACAAAAGGGTTATGCCGTGAAGTATATGTATGGTGGCGATGCCTTCTTTGACAATATGGGCGACTTTTTTGGAGGCAATGGTTACGACGTTATTGACAAAAAAACTTTCCAGCCTAACGAAATTACTTTTGCCAATATTTGGGGTGTATGTGACGAAGACATGTACCACAAAGCCATCAAAGAAATGAATAACGAAGCCAAGGCAAATAAACCGTTCTTTAACCATATCATGACCGTGAGCAATCACCGACCTTTTACATATCCTGAAGGCAAAATTGATATTTCAGGAATGGCCAAATCCAGAGACGGAGGTGTAAAATATACCGATTATGCGTTAAAACAATTTTTTACAATGGCCCAAAAACAACCTTGGTTTAAAAACACTGTTTTTGTAATCCTGGCCGATCATTGTGCTTCAAGTTCCGGTAAAACCGAATTGCCTTTGGACAAATACCGAATACCGGCTATGATTTATGCACCGGGTTTCATACAACCTGAACATGTCAATACTTTAATGTCTCAAATTGATATCATGCCTACCCTATTTGGTTTGCTCCATTTTAATTACAACAGTAAATTTTATGGTCAGGACATATTTAAACCAACCTACCAGCCAAGAGCATTTGTGGCGACTTATCAGGATTTAGGGATGATTAAGAATAATGTTTTGACCATCATTTCACCAGTTAAAAAGGTAAAACAATTCCAGTTGATTTCAAAAGCAAAACCCAATGTAAAAGAAGAGTTTCAATCACAGTATGACGAAATTCCAATGTTACATTTGAGAGAGGATTTGGTAAAAGAAACCATTGCTTACTACCAAACGTCTGCCTTTTTGTTAAAAAACAAACAACTCCAAAAATAATGATTGTAACCCAACTGTATATTCATTTGTCAAATCATGGCCTCATCGGTATCATTGCTATTTCTTAATTTATTCTTATCTTAGAGGCATCAAAAAAAGAGTAAATTAATTAAATCATTTAGTTATGAGAATTTTTATGCCTATTATTTTTATTACACTTTTTGTACTCTATGTTTTATATATAACGGTTGTAAAAAAGGAATTAAAGCAAAATTTGTATAAAGTAGTTTACCCCGGTTTGTTTTTTATAACCGTTTGGGGCACAATCTATTACTTTATGATAGAATAAAATGGTAACTTCTCTTTAGATAATATGCCATTACAATGAATTTATATCACTAACTAAACCACACATCATGATTAAAAAACGGTCTCTTGGGATTCTCTTTTTATTTTTCGTTAGCGTTTCTTTTGCCCAACAACTCAATACGGTTAAACTCGATAGTTTGTTTGCCGTTCTGGAGGCCAAAAACAAGTATATGGGAAGTATTGCGGTACGTGAAAATGGTAAAATAATTTACACCAAAGCAGTTGGTAAAGTCGATATAGGTTTAAAACAAAAAGTCACAACCGCCACAAAATACCGTATTGGTTCCATCACCAAAATGTTTACTTCTTGCTTGATTTTTAAAGCCGTAGAAGAAAACAAACTGACTTTAGACAAAACCATAGATGTTTATTTTCCTTCGGTTCCCAATGCCAATAAAATAACGGTTGGTAACTTACTCAATCACCGTAGCGGAATTTATAACTTCACCAACAGCGGTGAGTTTATGAGCTATTACACCCAACCCAAAACCGAAGCTGAAATGGTCGCTATCATTGCCAAAAGCAAAAGTGTTTTTGAACCTAACAGTAAGGCAGATTATAGTAATTCAAACTACGTGTTATTGAGTTATATCTTGGAGAAAGTTTATAAAAAGCCTTATAAAGAGATTCTTGCCGAAAAAATAGTAAAGCCTTTAGGATTGAAAAATACATATTTGGGAAGCAAAACCGATCTTGCCAACAACGAATGCTATTCCTTTTCATTCACCGAAACTTGGAACCATGAGAAAGAAACAGATATGTCCATCCCAATGGGCGCCGGTGCTATAGTTTCTAACCCAACCGATTTGACCATTTTCATTGAAAACCTTTTTGCCGGAAAAGTAATCACGACAAAGAGTTTAGATCAAATGAAAACCATTCAAGAAGATTATGGTATGGGTATTTTTGAAATCCCTTTTAATGATAAAAAAGGATACGGTCATACCGGTGGCATTGACGGATTTACTTCTGTACTCACCTATTTCCCGGATAATAAGTTGTCGGTTGCTATTACTTCCAACGGTAGCGTTTATCCAAATAATGATATCTTGCTTGCTGTGATGAAAAATTACTACCAAATTCCTTTTGAGATTCCGACCTTTAAAGCGGTTGAGTTGAGTTCGGAAGACCTGGACAAATATTTAGGAAACTACAACAGTCAGGAATTGGTAATGAAAATTAGCGTTACTAAAAAGGGCAACAAACTTTTTGCGCAAGCTACAGGACAAGGTGAATTTCCTTTAGACGCTACCGAAACAGATGTTTTTGAATTTGTACAAGCCGGAATTAAGTTAAAGTTTAACGTCGCCGATAAACAAATGACTTTAGAACAAGGTGGCGGAAAATTTATTTTTTTTAAACTTTAATCCGATGGAAAAGCGTCTAAACTATAACTACAAGTACTTTTAATTTATGTTTAGACACCAAGGCAATGCGCGAACTTTTATTCATAATCTGCGATTAGCAACATTATTATCTTTCGTTGCCGGTATCGTGAATATTACAGGTGTTTTATCGTTAAAAACGCTTACCACTAATGTAACCGGACATTTCGCTTTTTTTGCCGAAGAGATTCTGCGTAAGGATTATGCCATCGCCATTACTTTTTTGGTTTTTACACTTTGCTTTTTATTGGGTTCGTTTACCGCCAATACCATTGTGGAATTAGTTTTACAGAAGCGGCCAAAATTGGCTCATGTAGTTCCAATTGCTCTAGAAATTACGATTCTGTCCTGCGTTGCATTTTTTTTTGGCGCATCAAGTATTTATGATCTATATGGAAAAGTAGAAGCTTTTCTACTGCTTTTTGCCATGGGTATTCAAAATTCATTGGTGACCAAAGTATCTCAATCAACGGTGAGAACTACTCATTTAACAGGTTTGTTCACCGATTTAGGGATCGAACTTTCGCAATTGTTCTTCTATAAAAAGCCGGAACAGCAAACTAAGTTGAAAACCAACATTTATCTGAGGTTATCCATCATTACTTTCTTTTTTATCGGTTGTGTCGTGGGCGGATATGCGTATAGTTATCTTCAAATAAAAACCTTGTTAATTGCCTCAATAGTATTGGTTATAGCACTCTTTTATGATTATCTTCGATTGAAGTTTTTTGTTATTACCCGAAAATCATTTGAATTATAATTTATGCTGCATTTTAACAGAACCTATTTGCTACTGACCATTTTACTTTTTGTCATTGAAGTATGCATCGCTTTATTTGTTCACGACAATTTTATCCGACCATATTTTGGGGATGTTTTGGTCGTAATCTTGATTTATTGCTTTGTGAAATCGTTTCTCAAGATATCAGTAACCAAAGCTGCTATCGCCGTTCTATTATTTGCTTTTTTGGTAGAAACATTACAATATTTTACCATAATTGAAGTTTTAGGTCTTCAAAACAATAGGTTGGCACGAACTGTTATTGGAACTTCCTTTGCTTGGGAAGATATTTTGGCCTACATAGCCGGAATTGTAATAGTAATTGTTTCTGAAAGGATTTTTAGCCGGAAAAGCCAATTACAATAGACCGTTATACTTTCTAATAAACCATTCTGCGGCAAGTGATAAGGCTAATAAAACGAGTAACCAAACCCAATCTACCAAAGGCGATTTCTTAACGATGGTTTTCTGAATGGCTTTGTAACTTTCGTCTTCTGACAGTTGCTTGATCAGCGCATCGATTTGATTTGGCAAATAAGCTTTCCCTTGCGTTTGCGTAGCCAATTGGTTCAACTTGTTCCAATCCGGATTGACAAATTGTTTTTCGATATCAAAATCCAAGACTTCAAAACCGCTTGAATACGAAGAATTAGAATTCAATTCTTTTACGGTAAACTTATAATTTCCGGCAACTAATCCATCAAGGTTAACTTGAAAAGCATTCGTGGTTCTAAGTAAATCATAGTTTTTGACTTGCTTTGTTTTAGTATTGGTAACGGCAATGGTTAATCTGGCTTTTTCGTCTAGCTCATAGTTTTTGTTGAAATATTGGGCTGTGATTTCAATGCCTTCGCCAGAATTGTAAAAACGCTCGTGATTCACTACTAAAGACTTTCGGGCATTGTTGGACGCCAAATATTGAATGGTTTTGTCCAAGAAAATATCGAAGTCTACAAAGTCCTTTTTGGTCAAATAATTATCCGCGCGCCATTTCCAAATATTCTCTCCGAATAAATAAGCCGAACGCTTACCTTGTTCTTCATTGAAAGTCAATAAAGGTTGATTGGTTTCTATATTGCGAATCGTAGATGACAATAATGTATTGGTGTTTCCTTTCGCAGTAATTGTTCCAAACGGGTTTTCCAAAGGAGGAAATTGTTCGAAACCAATATTGTCTAGTGCAAACAGATTAAATTGGGAATCATGAGATGCCAAATAATCTTCTTTCTGCGAACTCATTTTAAATACAAACTGCGTTTGATTTTGGTTTAAAAAGTTGAAATCGGTATCGTTTCCGGTGATAATCCACGAGTTGATTTTGGCATTGGCATTCTTATCAAAAACCGATTTAAAAGCGACCGTTGGTTGGTACAGAATTAAAATATTATAATTTTCTAAACTGCTGATTTGATTTGGTTTAAGTATTGTTACTTTTCGTTGTGCATTAGTTTCAATGGCACGTTTTATCGCTCCTAAATCGGGATGTGCAATATCTGCAATCAAAGCGACTTCTGTCTTTTGATCAATGACTTCAACGGCAAAGTTTTTCGTGTTGTTATACGTATTTTTTTCTTGTTCTTTAGAAGAAATAGTTGCTTTCAGAATTTGTAATCCAACATTGTTCGCCGGTAATAAAACATTAAAGGTTGCTGATTTCTTTGAAGGCGAAAAAGCTACCGTTTGCTCATTTAACACCGAATTCCCTTGGGTAATTTTAAATGAAGCATTGATACTTTTGGTTCCCGAATAATTCAGAAACACTTCAACAGGATATTTGTTCTTGTGAAAAGCGTATTTGTTGACGTTGAGTTGCGTCACTTTTAAGTCCAAATAAGTAGTCGTATCACCTACTACCAATGGATAAACTTTGTTCAAAGGATTAAACCCGAAAACATAATCTTCACCCGAAGTTTGGTTTCCGTCAGAGATTAAAACAGTTGGAAACGTTTGGTTTTTATAGATGTTTTTCAAGCTTTTCGCTACGACATCTACATTCGATTGTGTGCCTTTAAAATCAATGGTGTCCGAAGGTAAAAAGTCTTCATCAAACTGATAGGTCTGTACTTCAAACTTATCATTTAAAGCCGAATTGTCTTTTAGTTTTTCAAACAATTCCATAGCAACTTTATCCGATTTCAAATCCGCCATCGAAGCTGAATTGTCAATGACTATCGGCAAAGGTGTTTTTACTGTCTCTACAGTTTTTCGCGTGATAATCGGATTAATCAGCAAAAGTAACAATCCGAACACGCTAAAGAAACGCAAAAAAGCCAAAAGCAAAGTCACTTTCGACCTGCTTTTGACCTTATATAAATATTGGTAGAATGACACAGCTAACGCTATTCCTAAAGAAAGCAATATTAGTAAAACAGTGTTTGTGGTCATATATTTTAAGTGATCAGTGTTCAGTAATAAGTGTTCAGTTGATTGGTTTTCTGCCAACTAATAACTGAGCACTGCCTACTCTTTTTAAGTAAGCATTCCTCCGCAAACATTCAATACTTGTCCCGAAACGTAAGCACTCATGTCTGAAGCGAAGAACAAACAAGCATTGGCCACATCTTCCGGACTTCCGCCACGTCTTAACGGGATAGAATCTCTCCAACCTTGTACAACATCATCGTTTAATTTAGCTGTCATTTCAGTTTCAATAAATCCCGGAGCAATCGCATTACAACGTATATTTCTCGAACCTAATTCTAAAGCTACCGATTTTGTAAACCCAATCATACCGGCTTTTGACGCGGCATAATTGGCTTGACCTGCATTTCCTTTTACACCAACAACCGAACTCATGTTGACGATAGAACCTTTGCGGTTTTTTAACATGATTTTCTGAACAGCTTTGGTCATATTGAATACCGACTTCAAATTGATTTCAATTACTTTATCAAAATCCTCTTCGCTCATACGCATTAAAAGATTGTCTTTGGTGATTCCGGCGTTGTTGATTAACACGTCAACGTTTCCAAAATCGGCCATGACATCATCCACTAATTTTTGCGCTTCATTGAAATCAGCTGCGTTTGATTTGTATCCTTTGGCTTTGATTCCCAAAGCGATTAATTCGTTTTCCAATGCCAAAGCACTTTCGGCAGAAGAACTATAAGTAAAAGCCACATTGGCTCCGTGTTGTGCAAAAACTTTAGCGATACCGCTTCCGATTCCTCTACTCGCGCCGGTGATAATGGCTACTTTTCCTTCTAATAATTTCATACTATAAAAATTAGTTTGTTTGTTTTAATGAAAGTTCAAATATAGGAATATTTTATAGGTTGGAAAAGATTACACCACTTTTAAACCTTTTAAAATTTATGCAGTCTTAGAAGGTAACTCACCAACCAAAACCAATTTTTATGTTCAAAAAGATTATACTATTACTGATTCTACCACTTACCTATTCTTGCGGAAGTGACGATAGTTCAAATTATGAAGAGATTGATCCTTATGCCAATATTAGAGCTACTTTTGGGAGTAACATCAGTCCGGAAAACCTCTCTAATTACGCCAATCAAGTCATTCCAAACTATATTACCAAAGACAACACCGCCGGAAATTCAATTACTGATAAAGGCGCTACTTTGGGAAGGGTTTTGTTTTATGACAAGAATCTGTCTTCTAACAATACCATTTCTTGTTCGAGTTGTCACCAACAAGCCAATGCTTTTGGAGATTCAAATATTGCCAGCAACGGTGTAAACGGAACTACCGGAAGACATTCGATGCGTTTAATCAATACACGTTTTGCTAATGAAGTAAAATTCTTTTGGGATGAACGTGCAATTAATTTAGAAACTCAAACAACGATGCCTATTAAAGACCATGGAGAAATGGGTTTTAGCGGTACCAATGGCGACGAACCTTTTAGTGGTTTAATCACAAAACTCAGCAACATCGGTTATTACAGAGAATTGTTTCAGTTTGTGTATGGCTCTGAAGAAATTACTGAAAACAAAATCCAATTGGCTTTAGCTCAATTCATCAGAAGCATCCAGTCTTTTGATAGTAAATACGATATTGGCAGAGCACAAGTGGCTAATGACGGTCAACCTTTTTCCAACTTTACCAATCAAGAGAATCAAGGAAAAAATTTATTTTTATCACCACCGGTTTTTGATGCTACCGGTAACAGAACATCCGGTGGTTTGGGTTGTGCCGGTTGTCATGCGGCACCAGAGTTTGATATTAATCCAAACACCGGAAACAATGGTATCATTGGCACCATTAACGGCACCGGAATTGACATAACCAACACTAGAGCACCTTCATTGCGTGACTTAGTAAAACTTGATGGAACTACTAACGGACCGATGATGCATACCGGAGTTATTACCACTTTACAGGCGGCAATTGGTCATTATGGTGCAATCAACTTAGCGCCGGGCAATACTAATTTAGATGTAAAATTAAGACCCAATGGTTTTGGACAACAATTGCATTTAACAGCACCCGAAGTCAATGCGGTTATTGCTTTTCTTCGAACATTATCGGGAACCAATGTGTATGTTGACCCAAAATGGTCAAGTCCTTTTCCGAATTAAAACACCATTTGTTGTAGAGACGCGATTAATCGCGTCTCTACGGTTAACAAACAAAAAAACCGCCTCGTTAGTTAAATGAGGCGTTTTTTTTTTATTTAAAAGGAATTATTCTTTTATAAACTTACCGGTAGCACTACCCCTATCGCTTATAATCTTAATAAAGTAACTACCTCTCTGTAATCCTGAAACATCAATCGTTTCATTTGGATCTGTATTCACTTGAACCAATTGACCAAGTGTATTATAAATATTTACCGAGGTCATAACCACACTTTCCTTAGCAGTAATGTTTAGCACATTTTTAGTCGGTACCGGTGATAAACTATATAAAGTAGTGAAACTAAAATCCGAATTATTTAACGGATTATAAAAAGTTGTCGTATAAGTCTCAGTAACTATCGGAGCATTGTAATCAAAATATATACTCGCTGCATTACTAAAGGTCTCTAAATCTAAAAATGTGGTCTTTGTTTTTATTTTAAAAGCCACATACCCATCATTATTAGCATCGTCAAAAGGCAAGTTGATATTTTCAAAAATAAACTCAACTTGATTTGTGTTGATAATTCTTGTCACAAATGAATGACTACCACTTAGAGGAACCAAAGTAGCCATGTCAAACTTGGTCAAATCAATAATATCTTTTACAACTACATTTTCAGCGGCAAATGTACCGTTGTTTTCAAATCGAATTATATAGTGAACATATTCTCCAACAAATTCTAATGGCAACCATGTTCCTTGAATACACGTTTTATCATTAGGGTCAAAAGAATTAACGACTGTTTGATTTAGATTTGCGGTATTGTCTTCCGGTGTTTCATCTGTATCACCAACCGCTGTTGCAGAAAAAAGCAACCCATTACCGGCATTCACCGGAGGTGTTTCAAGCGGAGAATTTAGATTTAAAATAACTGAAATTTCTCTGGATTCGAATGGCAATAAGTTATTAAAATTCCAACTCAAAAGGTCTGCTCCTTGACTCGATGTACTAGGATTGGCAGTAACTAATTGCAAAATAGTATCATCATAATACATACTTATTGAACCACTTTGAGTAGTATTTCCTTTGTTTTTGTAAATGATTTTATACTGTGAATCAAAACCCGGTCTGGTCGGACCGATGGGTAATATAATAACCTCTAGATCATTATGAGTGCCATTAGGAGTTACACAAAAGTTTTGAACAAACGGACTGGCAGAAGTAGGAAACGTTACGGTAGATGAACTTGGAGAGATATTGAAATAAGTAGGGTTTTCTAATTGTGGTGTTAAAATGTGGTTTCCAGCTTGCATAGGGATTGCATAATTTCCTGTTGCATTTGCTATGATATTCCCTGTAAATGAACCGTTAGTAATTGCTATTTTTAAATTAGGAACAACAATGTCGTTAATTTCACAACCGTTATTATCCATATCAAACTTGCTATTGCCTTGAATGGTATAATATAGGCCATTCGGCGTAAAACTACAATAGCTGTTTACATGGCAATTAGTATAACCATAAGAACTGATTTTTTGTTGTACAAAAGACAAATCTTGTTCATCAGCACAAACATATAGAAGATTAGGGTTATAATCAAATCCAAGATTAAGCCAACTACTATTGTTATTTTTAATATTGAGTAATGTTAATTGATTATCACTACAGCCTAAATTGTTCAAACTAGTTAAAGTAGAAACATCTAAATTGGATAACTGGTTTTCAAAACAAAATAAATTTTTAAGGTTGGTTAAATTATTGACATCAAAACTCATTAGCTGATTGTTATCACAAGCTAATTGAATTAAACTTATACAATTTGATATATTTAATAAACTTTGTAATTGATTATACCGACAATTTAAATTATTCAAATTTGTTAGATTAGAAACATTCAAACTTGATAATTGATTATAACTGCAATCTAAATAAATTAAGTTATTAAATGCTTCGATACCCGTCAAACTTGAAATGTTTGAACTTTTAACATCAAGCCATTTTATTGCTTGAGCTTCACTCACCTGAATTTCTCCATCGCCATTAGTATCAACACTACTGCTACTAGCTAAACTCCAAGCGATAATTGGATAGTAAATTGGAGTTTGTGTTGATGCAATAGTATTATTTGGACCAGCCGCTAACAACTTCGCCTTAAAATTGGCATCAGGAATATTTACAATTTGCGAATTTGCGATAGAAACAGCAAACAATAAAACCAAAAGGGTGTAAATTTTTTTCATCTCTATTCTTTTATAAACTTACCGATAGCACTACCCCTATCACTAACAATCTTAATAAAATAACTACCGTTCTGTAACCCAGAAACATCAATCATTTCACTCGGATTAGTATTCACTAGAACCAATTGCCCAAGCGTATTATAAATGCTAACCGAAGTCATGACTACACTTTCTTTAGCAGTAATTGTTAACACATTTTTCGTCGGTACCGGCGATAAACTAAACACACTGTTAAACTCAAAATCCTGATTGCTTAAAGCTTGAATAGTTGTGGTATAAGTATTGGTTACAATCGGGAAATTATAATCAAAATAGATGTTTGCACTATTACTGAAAGTATCACCCAATACCAATGTCGGTTTGGTTTTGATTTTAAACGCTACATACCCGTCATTATTGGCATCGTCGAAGGGTAAGTTAATGTTTTCGAAAATGAATTCTACCTGATTGGTGTTGATTCGGCTAATAAAAGAATGACTTCCATTTAATGGAATTAATGTAGCGATGTCAAATTTAGCACTATCAATCATATCCTTTACAACAATGTTTTCAGCAGCAAATGTTCCGGTATTCTCAAAACGAATAAGGTAATGCACATATTCTCCAATCATAGTAGTGGATACGGTTGTTCCTTCCAGACAAGTTTTGTCATTAGGATCTAATGAGTTTACTACGATTTGTTTCAAAGTTGAACTATTGTCAATCGGTATGTCGTCATTTGGAATGGGATTGATAACTGCCATAAAATCCAATTGATCGCCAGCATTAACAGCCGGAATCTCCATTGGCGAATTGATATTCATAGTAACCAATATTTCCCTTGTTTCAAAAGGCTGCAGATTGCTGTAATTCCAGGACAATATATTTTCGGACTGATTTGAAACCATTGGACTAGCCGAAACAAAATCAATATAATCATTTTCAAATTCGAAACTTAATGATCCTGTTTGCATTTGATTTCCTTTATTTTTATAGATAATCTTGTAGGTAGCATCAAATCCGGGACGCGCAATAAGTATTGGCAAAATAACAACTTCCAGGTCATTGTGTGATCCATTGGCTGTGATGCAATAGTTTTGTGTCAGTGGGCTTAATGTGTCCGGGAAGTCAACGGATAGTGAACTCGGAGAAACTGTAAAATAATCGGGATTTTCCAAAATCGGCGCTAAAGTATAGTTCCCATCAGAAACAGGTATCAAATAATTCCCTGATAAATTACTTATTATAGTTCCCGAATTACTTCCGTCAGTAATGGAAAACCTTAGATTGGGTATAGCAATATCGTTATTGTCGCAACCATTATTATCAACATCTAATTTGTGATTTCCCTGAATTGTATAATAAATACCTCCTGGTGTAAAATTACAATAAGTGTTTGTGTTACAAACAGCGCTGCTGTAATAACTCTGAACCATTGAAACTTCTGATTCATCGCAACACACATAAGTTATGTTGGGATTTCCTTGAGCAATCATCCCAAAGTTGTCAAAATAACCATTTTTGACATTAATGGCCTGTAGATTATTGAATCGGAGTTCATAAAATCCATTACCTTGATTGGGAGGTCCGCCGGTTGCAAAATCACTTAAATCAATATATTCGATCATATTGTTAGGGCATTGTAAATCACGTAACATTGTCAAGCCCGAAATATCCAATTGTGTTAACTGATTGTTCAGGCAAATCAAATGCTCCAAATTCAATAGGTTGGAAACATTCAGGCTCGTTAAACCAAGTTCACTGCATCCCAAATACGTCAGGGCAATGTTACTGGAAACATCTAAGGACGTAAAGGGATTGGAACCACAATCCAGAATTTTCAACGTAGAAAGATTTGACAAATTTAGACCAGTCAGTTGATTTGAACTGCAATAAAGAAGTTCTAAATGAGGTAAATTGATAAGCGACAAATTGGTTAGCTGGTTTGCACCACAGTCAAAATTTTTTAAATTAGGATAATTGGTTAAGTTGATTGTGGTGAGCAGGTTATGATCACAATACAGTTCTTCCAAATTAGTCAAACCAGTAAAATTCATATTGGTAATCTGATGGTTGCTGCATCGCAGAAATTTTAAATTGGTAAAACTACTTAAGCCCGTTAAGGTAGCAATATAAGGCTGATCATAATAACGGTAAACATCTATATAAGATACGTTTAGAGCTTCACTGACTTCAATTTGCCCATTACTGTTAGCATCCATCTTAAAATAATTCCCGGCTAAATTTTTCGCTATGAAATTATTGGTATCTGCCTGTAGCAGCTTTGATTTAAAATTAGCATCCGGAATGGTAATCACTTGGGCGTTTGCTGTCAATGGCAATAGCGCTAGTAATAAGAAGTAAAGCTTTTTCATGAAAATAGTTTGATGCTCAAATATATATAAAATACTTATAAGACTATCCTATCTTTAAAAATTGCAGTTAAAAAATAAAATTAATTGCTATTCTAACTCTTGTTTATCTAACCTATTACTTTCTATTAACTTTTTTAGTATCTCTTCTTGCTGTTGCAATATTAATAGCTGGTACTTTTGTCTCACTACCTCTTTTGGTCCACATCTTTCCAAACTTTTCATAGCTTTATCTTCTAAAGTTAATAAGGCTGCGGGATGCAGTGCATCTTCTTTATTAGCTTGTTCTTTAAAAAAAATAATTAGTTGGAGTAGATTCAATGTGGCTCGATATTCTTCTTCCATTTTGGGTAACTTTCTAATGATACTCGACTGATAATGTTCACAGTCCTTTAAGGCTTTCGCGAGAAATTTTTCTTTTTCTTCTTCCCAATCAGCAATTTGAGGAAAATCCTTGGCTTCAGGCGTTTTGGAAGTGGCCATGAAAAGACCTATTTGTGAAGATCTTATCAATGCATTTGTAGGCAATTCTCGTAATCCCAGTTCGAAAAGTGACAATTGGCTTCGGGTAATATTTAATAATTCAGCCATTTCGTATTGCGTAAGATTCAATTCATTTCTAAGGTATGCGCTTTTTCTCATATGTAGCATTTTTTTTGTAGCATTTTGATTTGCTACATAACTATTGCTACGCTATTAAACAAAAAAGGTGCCAATGCAAAAAAGCCCCGATTTCTCGAGGCTTTCTATTATTTATATCAATTGAAGGAATAAATTATCCCATTACTTCTTTTACTTTCTTACCAATCTCAGCCGGAGAATCTACAACGTGAATACCACATTCTCTCATGATTCTCTTTTTGGCTTCAGCCGTATCATCAGAACCACCAACGATAGCACCGGCATGACCCATAGTACGACCTTTTGGCGCTGTTTCACCGGCGATAAAACCAACTACCGGCTTGCGGTTTCCGTCCGCTTTAATCCAATGCGCTGCATCGGCTTCCAATTGACCTCCAATTTCACCAATCATGATGATACATTCTGTTTCAGGATCATTCATTAACAATTCAACTGCTTCTTTAGTAGTAGTTCCAATGATTGGATCTCCACCAATTCCGATAGCCGTTGTAATACCTAAACCTTGTTTTACCACTTGGTCAGCCGCTTCATAAGTTAAAGTACCTGATTTAGATACAATCCCAACTTTTCCTTTTTTGAAAACGAAACCAGGCATGATACCCACTTTAGCTTCTTCCGGAGTAATTACTCCAGGACAGTTTGGACCAATTAATCTACAATCTTTTCCTTTGATAAAATCATACGCTTTAATCATATCTGCTACCGGAATACCTTCAGTAATCGCAATGATTACTTTGATACCCGCATCAGCCGCTTCCATAATAGCATCGGCAGCAAATGCCGGCGGAACAAAAATGATAGAAGTATCTGCTCCTGCTTGTTCTACTGCATCTTTTACGGTATTAAAAACCGGACGCTCTAAATGAGTTGAACCACCTTTTCCCGGTGTTACACCACCAACAACATTGGTCCCGTATTCAATCATTTGAGAAGCGTGAAATGTTCCTTCACTTCCTGTAAATCCTTGTACTATTATTTTTGAATTCTTATTAACTAAAACGCTCATTTGTGTGTTTGTTTATTTGTGTTTATTTTTTAATTTCATTCCGTTCGGCCTGCCGGCCTCAGGTGTGTTGCAAAAGTATGAAATAGTATTCAGTGTTCAGTATTCAGCATTCAGATTTTTGCAAAATTACTATAGTTGACTCATTTGATAACCTCGATATAATTTATCGTCTTTAATCTCCCAAATGACCATAAAGTGCGCTAACAGCATTTCTTCTCTCGGGTTTTCAATGGTTTTTACGTAATGAGAATAACGAACAGAAACAGTATGACCCTCGGAAAGAATATGAGATATTCTTGATTTAGAACGAACATAAGCTTTACTCATCTCATTACTCAAGTCAACAATTTGACTTTTGTTGAGCTTTAAAAAGCCTTTTGTACTGTGCCATTCTAAAACAACTTCGGGATGCAATAAAGCATTCACTTTATCCGCTTCTAACAATACATCCGATTTGTAAAACTCTTGAACGATAGCTTTAGCGCCCATATTTTATTTAAGTTTATTTAATATTTCGGGGATTTTTTTGATGTAGGCAAACTGTTTCATTTTCTCACGTGCTTCATCAATCGGTGTTCCCGAATAGGTTTTTCCTCCTTCAATGGATTTGCTTACACCGGTTTGTCCCAAAACTACTGCTTTGGTGCCGATTGTTATTCCGCTGGTAGTTCCAACTTGTCCCCAAAGAGTCACTTCATCTTCAATGATAACACAGCCGGCAATTCCGGTTTGGGCAGCAATCAGGCATTTTTTACCAATAACGGTATCGTGACCAACATGCACTTGGTTGTCAATTTTGGTTCCGGCACCAATAGTGGTATCGCCGGTAACACCTTTATCAATAGTACACAACGCTCCTATTCCAACATTATCTTCAATAATAACTCTTCCTCCTGAAAGCAATTGGTCAAAACCTTCCGGACGTTTTTTATAATAAAAAGCATCAGCCCCTAAAATTGTCCCCGAATGAATAATCACATTGTCACCGATAACCGTATGGTCATATACAATTACATTGGCATGCAACAAACAATTTTTACCGATGGTTACATTATGACCAATAAAACAATTCGGTTGGATTACCGTTCCTTCTCCTATTTTGGCCGAAGCTGAAATGCTGGCATTCGCCGCCACAAAAGGTCTGAAATGCTTAGTCAATTTATTGAAATCTCTAAAAGGATCATCAGAAATCAATAAGGCTTTACCATCAGGGCAATCGACTTCTTTGTTGATTAAAACAATAGTCGCCGCGGATTGCAATGCTTTGTCGTAATATTTCGGATGGTCTACAAAAACGATATCGCCCGGTTCCACCACGTGAATTTCGTTCATGCCGTGAACTGCAAAATCATCGGCGCCAACATATTGACTATCGATAATCGTTGCAATTTCTTTTAAGGTATGTATTCTTGAGAATTTCATTTTTTATAGTGTTCAGTCCCGAAACTTCGGGACAGTTGTAAGTGATCAGTTTTCTGCTAACTGACCACTGAATACTGATTACTATTCTTTAACTCTTTCCATATAAGAACCAGTAGCCGTATCAATCTTAATTTTGTCTCCTTCATTAATAAATAAAGGTACATTTACAGAAGCACCGGTTTCTACTTTTGCAGGTTTTGTCGCGTTGGTCGCTGTATTTCCTTTTACGCCCGGTTCAGCATAAGTAACTTCTAAAACGATTGACGCCGGCATATCTACAGACAATGGCAAATCGGTCTCCGTGTTAATTTGAACCATTACGATTGTTCCTTCTTTTAACAAATCCGGAGCATCAAGGACTTTTTTATCCAAAGTAATTTGTTCGTAAGACTCGGTATTCATAAAATGAAACTGATCTCCTTCTGCATATAGATACTGGAAATTTTGTGTTTCTACACGAACTTCTTCAATCTTGTGTCCCGCCGAAAAAGTATTGTCTAATACTTTACCATTGGTTAAAGATTTTAATTTGGTTCTCACGAAAGCCGGTCCTTTTCCCGGTTTAACGTGAAGGAATTCGATGATTTTATAAATATCGTGGTTGTATTTGATACACAATCCGTTTCTAATATCTGATGTAGATGCCATTTTGTTTGTTTTATAATTCGTAATTGATAATTAGTAATTTTTAGTAAGAACCTGAGTAACCTTTCATGATTCCTCTTGAGGAGTTTCTGATGAAATCTAAAATCTCGTCGCGTTCCGGTGTGGCTTCCATTTCACCTTCAATGATGGCCATCGCTTGTGAAGTGTTATAGTTTTTTTGGTATAATATTCTGTAAATATCTTGAATCTCTCTGATTTTGTCCGAAGTAAAACCTCTTCTTCTCAATCCTACTGAGTTGATTCCAACATAAGAAAGTGGTTCTTTTGCTGCTTTGGTATAAGGCGGAACATCTTTACGTACCAATGAACCTCCTGAAATCATAGCGTGATCTCCAATATGAATAAACTGATGAATAGCAGCCAAACCACCAATGATGGCGTAATTTCCAACGATTACGTGTCCGGCCAAAGCCACACCATTTACAATGATGGCGTTATCACCAATATGACAATCGTGAGCAATATGCGCTGTTGCCATTACCAAACAGTTTTTACCAATTACGGTTTGTCCGGAAGCGATAGTACCACGATTAATCGTTACACATTCTCTGATCGTTGAATTGTCACCAATTATCGCCAGTGAATCTTCTCCACCAAATTTTAAATCTTGAGGAACAGCGGCAATTACGGCTCCTGGAAAAATATTGCAATTCTTTCCGATACGTGCGCCTTCCATGATGGTAACATTGGACCCAATCCAAGTTCCTTCACCAATGATGACGTTGTTATGAATAGTTGTAAAAGGTTCTATAACGACATTCTTAGCGATTTTGGCACCAGGATGTACATAGGCTAACGGTTGGTTCATATATTATTGTTTTTTGGCTATTTGTGCCATTAATTCGGCTTCGGCGACTAACTTTCCGTTAGCATACGCTTTGGCTTGCATATGACAAATTCCTCTTCTAATTGGTGTAATCAATTCACATTTAAATATCAAAGTATCACCCGGAAGCACTTTGTGTTTGAACTTTACATTGTCTATTTTCATAAAGAATGTCAAGTAATTTTCAGGATCCGGAACCGTGCTTAAAACTAAGATTCCTCCGGTTTGAGCCATAGCTTCGACTATAATAACTCCCGGCATAACCGGCGCTTCCGGGAAATGGCCTACGAAGAAACCTTCGTTCATCGTCACATTTTTCATTCCAACCACGTGCTGGTCTGACATTTCAATGATTCTGTCAATGAATAAAAATGGCGGACGGTGTGGCAAGATATTCATAATTTTATGAATATCCATTAACGGTTCCAAATTCAAATCGTAAACCGGAACTTGATTGCGCTGTTCTATTTTGATAATTTTTGAAAGTTTTTTGGCAAATTGAGTGTTTACAAAATGACCAGGCTTATTAGCAATTACTTTTCCTTTAATTCTTGTACCTATTAAGGCCAAATCACCAATCACATCCAATAATTTATGACGTGCGGCTTCGTTTGGATAATGCAACGTTAAGTTGTCAAGGATACCGTTTGGCTTCACTGAAATTTTATCTTTTCCAAAAGCTACTTTCAGATTGTCCATAGTCTTTTCAGAAATCTCTTTGTCAACATAAACAATAGCGTTATTTAAATCGCCGCCTTTGATTAATCCGTTATCCAATAAAGTTTCTAATTCGTGAAGAAAACTAAAAGTTCTGGCATCTGAAATTTCGGTTTTGAAATCGGAGATGTTTTTCAATGTAGCGTTTTGTGTACCTAAAACTTTGGTCCCAAAATCAACCATTGCAGTGACTTGGTACTCATCAGCAGGCATTACTAAAATCTCACTTCCGGTAGTTTCATCCATAAATGAAATGACTTCTTTCACTACATAATAATTTCGTTCAGCATCTTGCTCAACGATTCCGGCTTTTTCAATTGCTTCTACAAAGAACTTAGACGAACCGTCCATAATTGGTGGCTCAGATTCATTTAATTCGATAATAACATTATCAACATCACAACCCACAAAAGCTGCAAGTACGTGCTCTGAAGTTTGAATTTTTACACCTAATTTTTCAAGGTTGGTGCCTCTTTGTGTGTTTACCACATAATTGGCATCCGCTTCAATAATCGGGCTTCCCTCTAAATCAACCCTAACAAATGTATAGCCATTGTTAATTGGCGCGGGTTTGAAGGTCATCTTTACTTCTTTTCCTGTATGAAGACCAACACCGGTCAAGGAAATTTCGTTTTGGATGGTTCTCTGTTTAACCATTGGTATGCTTATTTAAGTTTAGTTTTATTCCGCTGTACTACCTGCAATTAGGTAACACCTCGGGTGTATTATTTTTTCTTTAATTCTTCTAAGTCGGCTACAATCTTTGGTAAGTTTCTAAAATGAACATACGATTTACTGTAGTCTCCATAATTAAATGCCGGAGAGCCTTGTATGGTTTCACCATCAGCTATATTTTTTCCAATGCCTGATTGGGCTTGAACCCGGACATTGTTGCCAATGGTCAAATGACCGGCAATACCTACTTGGCCACCAATCATACAATTATTTCCGATTTTGGTGGAACCTGCCACACCGGTTTGAGCGGCAATCACTGTGTTTTCTCCTATTTCAACATTATGGGCAATTTGAATATGATTGTCGAGTTTTACCCCTTTGCGAATAATAGTTGATCCCAATGTCGCTCTGTCAATCGTTGTGCAAGCACCAACATCAACAAAATCTTCCATAATTACGTTTCCGATTTGAGGGATTTTGCTAAAAGAACCATCTTCTGTTGGCGCGAAACCAAATCCGTCTGAACCGATAATAGCTCCGGAATGAATGGCGCAATTGGCACCAATAATTGACTCGGAATATATTCTAACACCAGCAAAAAGAATCGTATTGTCTCCAATCGTTACATTATCACCAACAAAAGTGTTTGGGTAAATTTTTACATTCTCACCGATAACGACATTTTTACCAATATAACTAAAACTACCTAAGTATAAATTCTCGCCGTAAGTAACATTCTCTGAAATCACTGACGGTTGCTCAATACCCGATTTCATTAGTTTTACTTGATTGTAATATTCGAGTAACTTTGAAAAGGACTGATAAGCATCATCCACTTTGATTAAAGTAGTTTTGATTTCGTTCTCAGGCTCAAAAGTATTATTTACAATAGTAATCGTAGCTTCGGTTGAGTAGATATAATTGAGGTATTTCGGGTTGGCTAAGAATGTTAGCGAACCTTCAGTGCCTTCTTCGATTTTTGACAACTTGAAAACTTCGGCGTCCGGGTTTCCCACTACTACACCTTCTAGAATTCCTGCTATTTGAGCTGCTGTAAATTTCATCTTATGCTATTTTATTTTTAATAGTTATAAGATAGAACCCGTCAGAGGCAATTTTAAAGAATGGATTCAAAATATTTGTAGCTCGTTTCATCCCGACAAAAGTATAAAAAAAAAATCAATGTTAAATATCAGCCAGTAGTTTAGGATAACAGATGAAATACTTGGTCACCGGCTTGGATAAAGCTTTTAAATTCAATTGATCAGAGGCTTCAACAACATCTTCAATGGTTCGGTCTTTCTTTAAAATGCGAATCGGTTCCGCATCTTTACTGTAAGCTTGATTTTTAATCTTGCCTTTAAAAATAAAATATTTGGCTTCCTGTATGGTAATATTATGTTCTTTGGAAAATCGGCTTGACATTTCCTGTAACACTTCTACAGGGAATTTTTCGCTGTTGAGTTTGATTTTAGACAGGTCTCGATTGATAATCATTTTGCTCAAACTGCTCAAGATAAAGTCCTCGTGAAACTGCCAAGCTTTCAAAGCGCTAATAATATCAAAATCATCTAATTGCGCAAAAGTATCTAAATCATGAGTTGAAAAATTTTCCAATGTAACTTTGTGCTCCATAAAGTACTTTAACGGCTTACTGCATTCTATTTCGACACCTTTATGAAGTAACTCTTTGGCCCTTTGCAAGGTTTTGGTCAAAGTAAGTTCGGCGACCAAACTAGTCTTATGCAAATAGGCTTGCCAATACATTAATCGGCGCGCCATTAGAAATTTTTCTATCGAATAAATCCCTTTTTCTTCCATGACCAACACATCATCCACCACATTCATCATTTGGATTAAACGGTCCGAATTAATATTCCCTTCCGCAACGCCTGAATAGAAACTATCGCGTTTTAAGTAATCCATTCGATCCATATCTAACTGACTTGAAATCAACTGCAACATGAATTTTCTATGGTATTCGCCTTTAAAAACTTGGATAGCCAAACTTAGTTGTCCATCAAATTCCTCATTCAATTTATTCATAAACAAAAGCGAAATCGCTTCGTGATTCACTTCTTCAACGATGCTGTGTTCCATTGCATGCGAAAATGGTCCGTGCCCGATATCGTGTAAAAGTATAGCGATTAACAAAGCATTTTCTTCTTCTTTTGAAATAGAAACCTCTTTAAAACGAAGCACTTCCACGGCTTGTTGCATCATGTGCATTGCGCCCAAGGCATGGTGAAAACGAGTATGATGCGCACCGGGATAAACCAAATAAGACAAACCCATTTGGGAAATGCGACGCAAACGTTGAAAATATGGATGTTGAATTAAATCATACACCAAGGTATTGGGAATGGTAATAAACCCATAAATCGGATCGTTGAATATTTTTAATTTATTGGTTTGGCTCACAGCGTGTTCAATTTTAGTAAAGATATAAATTTAGACCAAAGCCTTAAAATAGTTCGACAACTGTTTGTTGTTCTCTCTGGTTGGTGTAAAAACTTCTAGTATCGCAGGTTTGTCGTTGTTTTTATATAATTGTTTCAAACCATTGGTCAAAGTGGCTTCATCGCTTGCTGTTAGATAATCGAATTGGTACATTTTAGCCAAATGTTCTGCAGTCAAACAATGAGAAGTTTCAAAATAAGTGTTGAAAGTTTCATTTTCCTGATGACCGGGCAGAATTCTGAAAATGCCGCCACCGCCGTTGTTGACCAATATAATTTTGAAATTCTTTGGAATATAATTGTTCCAAAGGGCATTGCTATCGTACAAGAAACTAACATCTCCGGTGATTAAAACCGTTGGTTTATTACTACCAACAGCCGCTCCGATTGCGGTTGAAGTACTTCCGTCAATACCGCTGGTTCCTCGATTACAAAAGACTTGAATCGATTGATCGATATCAAATAACTGTGCGTATCGAATTGCAGCGCTGTTACTGACTTGCAGTTGGATGTTTTTGGGCAAAGTCGATAATATACTTTCAAATGCTTTTAAATCAGAGAATTTAACTTTAGAGAGATAGTCAACATGCTTACCTTTTCTATCTTGGTGTACCGCTTCAAAAATCTTTTTATAGTCGCTTTTGGTTTCTTTTAAATGCGGCATAAACTGGAAAAAGAACTGATTCGGACTCACATGAAAATGTTTGGTTAAAATCCCAAAAGTGTCATAAGCTCTGAGTTCATCTATATGCCAATGGTGTCTTGGTTTGTATTTTCTTAAGAATGCTTTTATCCTTTTGGAAACTATCATACCACCAAAAGTGATTAGTATTCTTGGTTGCAATTCGGTGAATTCTTTTTCGGCAAATGGTGTAATCAGCGTGTCGATGTTATTGATAAATGACGGATGATGTAAGTTAGATGTAGTTTCTGTCAACACCACTACCGATGGGAATTGGGCTAATTGGTCAATCCATTTTTGTTCCACTGAATTCGGAGCACACTCGCCTACCAATACCAAAATCTTCTGACTGTGATTCCACAAAGTCGAAAAAGCAATAATATCTTCTACTCTAACAGAACGATTTGCTTTAAATAAATGGGTTACATTCACATCAACAGAAAGCTTGTTAGTCGTTTGGTACAAAGGTTCTTCAAACGGAACATTGATGTGCACCGGACCTTTGTGAGCAATAGCTACATTAATCGCTTCATTGATAAATACATCATTTTCTTCCGAAGCTTCTTCGAGTAAATTAGCATTGTATAAAGAGTGATTTAAGAAAACATTTTCCTGACGAATGGTTTGACCGTCGCCAATATCAATTTTATCGTGTGGTCTATCGGCTGAAATCACTATAAATGGAATCTGACTGTAAAAGGCTTCTGCCAATGCCGGATAATAATTCAGCAATGCCGAACCTGACGTACAAACAACGGCAACCGGTTTTTGCGTTTGTTGCGCTATTCCTAAAGCAAAAAAAGCAGCACAACGTTCATCTGCAATACTATAGCAACGAAAATTGGAATTATTAGTAAAACCAATAGTCAATGGTGCATTTCTGGAACCTGGCGAAATAATAATATCGTGAACTCCTTTGGCATTGCAAATCTCAATAATGCTTTGCGCCAATGGTATTTTGGGATAAATCATTGTTGTTTTTTATGGATGACAAAGGTACAAATATAGATTTGGGTTTAAGAATACTATTTTAGAAATATTCAACTTTATATTCTTCAATACTAGTACTATTAATATCTAAAATCGTATGCACTTTTTTTATCATATGTTTGTGTTGATTGTAGAAATACTCAACTTCAAGTTTTCTGTCTTTTTCGATATTGAAAGTGCTGTAAACTTTGTGAAGCAATCCATTTTTATATTCATAGTTTGCAATAGTCTCTTTTCCATCGGGATGTGTGCTATCTCCATCATAAGCATGTGAATACACTTTAAGATTGTTTTCATAAACATATTTATACCATTCTTCAGATTTTAGAGAATTATCAACATTCAGGTATATTTTAACAGAATAATAGGTCATATTATGATTCTCATCATATTCATAAATTCGTTCTTCTGTAGTTTCCCTATTCTTGAAAACTTTTTTTACAGGCTGTTTTCTTTTATAATTAATGATGGCAGTTGATGATGTTTGTTTATCAATTAGTTTACCGTCAACATATTTTTCCTTAATTGTTTCAGAATAGACCACTAAATTCCTTTTGTATTTAAAGTTTAAGATGGTTTTGTCCACTTTATTATTGGCTTCATAAACATATTCTTTTGCAATAAGATTACTTCTGTTGTATTTAAAGTTCGTTGAACTTTTCCCTTCAACATCAGTATATTTTATAGGACGTTCTTTATCGTCATAGTAAGTATTCCCTAATTTTCTGTAAACATTATCTACTGAAATCCTTCCGGATTCTCCTTCGATTATTTTTCCGGTTTTATCAAAATTGACTTTAAAAACCTGACTTTCCGACTTTTTATCTTTTGGAAATTCATCGAGTGTTGTGATTTTTGAATCTTTATAGAATATTCTTAAATTCCCTTTGTGTTTATATTCGTGTACATATATATAATCCCCTGTATAAGATTGGGTTTTTATTACATTTCCAACACTGTCATAATCAGTTTCAAATCGCAGTTTTCCTTGATTATACTTTTTAATATTTTTATAAGGTTTTAGTTTGAAATCTTGCAAAACTTCAGGTCTTTGAAAGGTCTCGATAGATAAGTTGGGTTCAGGATCATTTTGTGCCAAACCAAAAAGTGAACAAAAAGCGGCTATAAATAAAAAGAAAAATTTCATGATAATAATCTTGATTGGATTAATACAAACTTACAAATAGAAGAAGTGTTATTTATGTTTAGAATTCTAAAACATGTTAAAAATACATTATTTTTGAAATATGGAAATTAGCATCAGACCTTATCAAAAAAATGACACACAACCTATTGTGGACATTCTAAATTATAACATTTTAAACTCAACCGCTTTATACGATTATCATCCGCGCACTTTGGAACAGCAAATTGCCATTTTTGAAGACAAACTCAAAAAAGGTTTTCCTGTGATTGTTGCCACTATTGATAAAAAAGTGATTGGATTTGGTTACTATAGTGAGTTTCGTTTTCGCGATGCATATCGATTTACCGTAGAACATTCGGTATATGTAGCCAATGACTTTCACGGAAAAGGCATCGGAAAAGTGATTATGACTAATTTGATTACTTTAGCCAAAACACAAAAATTGCATACTATGATTGCCGTCATCGACTCAGAAAACCAAAGTAGTGTTACTTTTCATGAGCAATTTGGATTTAAAACGATAGCGGTGTTAAAAGAAACCGGCTTTAAGTTTGACCGTTGGTTGCATTCTCAAATTATGCAGTTGATGTTGGAATAACCATTAAAAATTAGCCTTTATGAAAAGACAATTCATCAGTTCAGGTTCGACGTTTGAGACAGAAATAGGCTATTCACGAGCAGTTGTTCAAGGCGATTGGGTTTTTGTGTCGGGAACAACCGGCTTTGATTATGACACGATGACCATTTCAGAACAAATTGAAGAACAAACGGAGCAGTGTTTAAAAAATATAATCGCTGCTTTAGCCAACGCTGACGCCGAAATAACCGATGTTGTTCGCGTGCTTTATATTGTTCCGCAAGCGGATGAATTTAAACTATGTTGGCCAATTCTCAGAAAATATTTCGACAAGTGCAAACCTGCAGCGACTATGATTTCCGCAGGTTTAGCTGATGCTCGAATGAAAATAGAAATTGAAGTAACTGCGATAAAGCAAAAATAAAAAACTGATGAGGGTTTCATCAGTTTTTAAAAAAGTCAGGGGTATTTGTTAGGCAATTTCAATGCCATTCTGTTCTAAAATTGAGTGCAAATAATCACTTTGTGTAGCGTTGTATTTCTCAACACCACTTTGATACCATTTTTGGATAACATCAATTTGAAAAGCCGTATAGCCATCAGAATCGATATCCATTCCTAGCATTCCTGCTAAAAGAAAATCTTCTAAAACTTTGTTAGTGACTATCAATTGCGGAATGCCATAAGCGACTTTTCCGTTCATTCTTTCGTAATCTAACCTTCCTTGTTTAAAACCAAGAATATAGGCTTCATTTTTGCTTTCTGAGATTTTCAGGTATGGATTTAGTCCGTTTGAATAACCTTCTAAATAATCCTCTCTATATACAGGATTGAAAATATTCTTCATATATTAATCATTGTGGTAGTTGATATTGTAATTCAAAGCTAAGAACAATTCACAAAGCAATTATTCAAAAATCGTTAAACGGATAAAAAACTCTTTAAATCACGAGTCCAGTGACGTTTGTCGATATTTTTAAAGCAAAAAACCTGACGAATGACTTCATCAGGCTTAGCTCTAAATAAACAATTATTTTACTTTTCGTTAATCCAACCGACAATTTCAGTGTCTGTTGGTAATACTCTTGGCGATAATACTTTGACCAATTCACCTTGTTCGTTGATTAAGTATTTTTGGAAATTCCATTCGACTTCACTGTCTTGCAACCCATTTTTACTCTTTTGCGTTAGGAATTGATACAATTCACTTTTATCCGCTCCTTTTACGGAGACTTTACTCATCATTGGAAAAGTAACCCCATAATTCATTTCGCAAAACTTAGCAATTTCTTGATTACTTCCCGGTTCTTGTGCTCCGAAGTTATTAGCCGGAAATCCGATGATTACAAAATTTTTGTCTTTGTATTTTTTATAAATTGCTTCCAGGTCTTTGTACTGTGGCGTTAATCCACATTCTGAAGCGGTGTTTACAATGAGTACTTTTTTGCCTTTTAATGAGGCAAAGTCAAACTGCTGACCATATAAATCTGTTACCTTAAATTGGTAAATAGTCTCTGCTTTAACTGCTGTGTCCATTTTTTTATTGTTTTCTGAAGAATTTGTAACTGGTTTTTGTTGCGCATTGCCTTGACAACTCCAAAGTAACAATACGCTGCAACTCAGTAGGATTATTTTTTTCATCTTTATTTTTTTTATAAAATTAGTCATTATTCGATACCAATGGTGTTATACAACTGCTAAAGTTTTTGTTAAATAAAAGAAGCCCAATGACTCTGCAATCATTGAGCTTCCAACAAACATGACAGAAATTTATTTTCTATCACAAAACAAAAAACCTAAACAAAAATCATAGCAGATTTCCCTTGAATACATTTACGAAAATGCTGTTGATTAGGTTCTCATTATGGATTGATTTACATCATATTATTTTATAACATTAGGAAATGTGAACTAAGTTTCGTTATTTTTACGATTATAAAATATTAGGTATGACACAAGAGGAATTATTACCGTTGCTTCTGAGGAAGGAAGAAAAAGCTTTTACAATACTATATGATATGTATTCTAAAAGCCTTTTCAGCATTATAACCAATTTAATAAAAGATCGTGAAGAAGCGGAAGACGTCCTTCAAGAAGTATTTGTTAAGATATGGAAAAACATCGATACTTACAATCAAAGCAAAGGCCGATTGTACACTTGGATGCTCAATATCACTAGAAATACTTCAATCGACAAATTGCGTTCTAAAGGTTTTAACAACAGTCAAAAAAACCTCTCCTCTGATAATTTCGTACATCTGTTAGATGACAGTAACAAACTAACCAATAGAATTGATACCATCGGAATTTTGGATTTTGTAAAAAAACTAAAACCCAAATGTATTCAAATTATCGATCTACTGTTTTTCAAAGGATATACCCAACAAGAAGCTTCGGAAGAATTAGAAATCCCTTTGGGTACAGTTAAGACCCAAAATCGAATGTGTATGAACGACCTACGTAAATTTTTAAATGTATAATGGAAACTAAAGACTATATAGAATCAGGCATATTAGAACTCTATGTGTATGGTTTGCTTACCGAATCGGAAAACGATGAAGTTAACGCTATGGCGAATAAGAATCCCGAGATTAAAGCGGAAATTCTCTCGATAGAAAAGGCAATTATCAACCTTTCCAGCAGCTTCTCGCCTTTTATTTCGCATAGCCAATTTGAGAAAATTAAAGCCCAACTCGAACTGAAACACGGAAGAGTTGTCGACTTTAAATCGAGAAGCAATACTGCCACTTATATCGGTTGGGCGGCTTCTTTGGCATTGTTGATTGGTATCGGCTTTCAATATTCAAAATTGAGTGAAAGCAATCAACAAATTGAAACTATCAAAGTAGAAAAAAATAAATTACAAGAAACAGTAGTTGATTTGGAACTGAAAAACAAAGAAACAACCACCGTTTTGAATGTGATTAGAGATACTAAAACAACCGTTATTCAGTTAGGCGGACAAGCTATTGATCCATCCGCTTCGGCCAAAGTATATTGGAATAAAGAACAACAAACCGTTTATGTAGATGCGTCAGGTTTGCCGGAACCACCGGAAGGCATGGTGTATCAGGTTTGGGCTTTGAAATTAGAACCGTTAACACCAACAAGTGTCGGTTTATTAGAGAATTTTACAGCTGATAATTCTATCTTTAAAGTTGAGAACAATGCCGGAGCAGAAGCTTTCGGAATTACACTGGAACCGGCAGGCGGAAGCAAATCGCCAACATTGGAAAAATTGTATACTTTAGGAAAAGTATAATTCAAGCAAATAATTATAAAAAAAGTCCCGATAATCTCGGGACTTTTTATTTTCTGTATATATGATTACTTTCTTAAATACTTTCTGTACTTGAAGTAAGATAAAGTAGCCAAAACAACTACAAAAGCAACAGAATAATATACAAAAGAAGGTGTTACCACTTTATCGCCACTAGCATAAGAATGCAATCCTGTTAGATAGAAATTCACTCCAAAATACGTCATCATAATTGAGTAAAAAGCAAATACCGCCAATACATTATAAACCCATTTATTGCGTAATGCAGGAACAAATCGGGCATGAATTACAAAGGCATAAATCATAATGCTGATTAAAGCCCAAGTTTCTTTTGGATCCCAACCCCAATACCTACCCCAACTCTCATTCGCCCATTGGCCACCTAAAAAGTTACCAATAGTTAACATGACCAAACCGATAGTCAATGCCATTTCATTGATATAAGTGATTTCTTTGATGTTGAGTTCCATTTTGGTTTTGTTTTTTTCATTGACAAACAACATCAACAGTAATGATACAATACCTAAAACCATCGCTAAAGTAAACGGTCCATAACTGGCTACGATTACGGCAACGTGAATCATTAACCAATAAGAATTTAATACCGGCTGTAAATTAGCAATCGCCGGATCCATCCAATTCCAGTGAGCAATCATTAAAATCATTGAAGCCACAAAAGTTCCTGAAGCCACTGTTAATTTAGATTTTCGGTCAAAAGCCAGAGTAAAGAACATCGTCGCCCAAGCCACATAAATCATACTTTCATACGCATCACTCCAAGGTGCATGGCCTGAAATATACCAACGCGCAATCAGTCCGAGTGTGTGAATTCCGAATAACAAGCCGATAAGTATATGGAATCCGTTGACGGTAATTTTTAAAATCTTACTTTCAAAGAAAATGTTGACTATTACTAAAACCAACATTAAACAACCTATTAGCATGTACAGCCAAAACAAGTTTTTGAAAACATCATATTTATTATACAATATTTCGTAATCGATTTTTTGGTCTGCAGGTCGAACAGCTTTTCCGTACACTTTCTGATAGTCTTCCATACCCACTAAAAAAGTGTTGGCACGAGTGTAATCCTTACTATCAGAAGCTTTCATGAGTGCGTCTAAATAAACAGGCAAGGCACCTTTAATGGTGTCTAAAGCATTTCCTGTGGTATGATTGATTTCTAAGAACGAAACCCATTTGTTATTCGGATCATTCGGAACCGGAAAGATTTTTAAAATTTTTCCGCTTAAGGCGGCATTCAACAGATTTACTTTTTTATCGGTTTCGATAAAATCTTTTTCAAACTGATCCGGAATCGCTGATTTATAGGCTTTTTCTAAATAAGGCGATAATTTATAATTCCAATCTTCGTCGAAAAAATCATGGAAAGAAGCATATTTAGCATCCGGATTGACTCCGATGATTTTGCGAATACTATCGTTTCCTTTTTTAATGTAAATCAGCGGTGATTCGAACCAAACGGTTGGAAATTGTGTCATGGAAAGAAAAACTTGGTCAGAGTTCATTCCGTTATAAGTATCACTTTTACTGACTTTACGCAACAATTCAGAAGAAAACGTATTGATAGGTTTCATTCTTCCGCCGTCATCCTGAATAACCAAACGACCAAACTGCGCCGCATGTTTTTCGGAAACTTTGTATTTGTTGATGATAGAATCGACTTGTTTTTGTGTTGGTAACGCTTTATTGTGCGTTGCAGTATGCTCTTGCGCCAATCCATTTAAAGAAAACAATAAAACCAAAGCGGTAGTCAACTTGGCTTTCTTCCTTTTTACGTTTTCTAATTTTCGTTTCAAGTCAGAAAAGCGCGTGTTTTTAGTAAACAATATGGCCATCATACAGAAATACAATAAAAAGTAACCAATATAAGTAATGGTTGTTCCCCAAAAATCATGATTAACCGAAAGAACGGTTCCTTTTTCATCCGGATCAAAATTGGCTTGGAAAAATCTAAATCCTTTATAATCTAAAATGTTATTCATATAAATATGAGCGTCAAATTTTTCGGCACCATCTAAAACGGTTACTTTACTTTCGAAAGAAGAATAGCTTTTTTCTGTTCCGGGATATTTGGCGGCGATAAAATCATTGAGTTTTAAACTAAAAGGCAATTCGTATATTCTACTGCCATAGCTTAAAGTGAATTCGAGTTTACCTAATTTAAACGATTTGGGTTCGCCTTGTTTTCCCTTGGAACCCACAAGCGTTACGACTTTTTCTTTTCCATCTGTTTTAACCACAAGTGTCAGTGCATCTTCTCCGTTTTTAGCTTTGAAATCGCCACTCGATTGGAATGACTTTACGCCTTTTTTAGGCAATTCCGGAATTACAAATTGGCTTCCGCCGATGTTATATAGCGAACGATACATTAAAGGTTGAACTACATCCTTAGTCACTTCGCCTTGCATTTTATCAGCCATTCGCATAAACTGTCCGTCAAACGGTGACGTAATGGTATTGGCTTTGGAATCAATATTAATTGCGCCTTTGGTAGGTTTGTCCAAAGCAAATAAAACGTTGTGTATGTTTTGTACTTCTCCGGCTTTGAGCATGTGTTCGTGTCTTGAACCATCTCCAGATTCGACTAATTTAAGATAAGTATCACCTTTCGCATCTTCTTTAATGCTCTCTTTCGCATCAAAAACAAAGTCTTTGTATTCTATTTCAAACGGAATGTCGGCAAACTTTTCATTCAACGAAAAATGATTATTGGTAACCGGTGAAAGTAATAATGGTTCTTCAAATGTTCGTCTCTTAACTTCGCCTTGATAAACACCATCTACAAAAACTGTCAGATAGCATTTGTCTGAGTAAACTTGTTTAGAACTTTCTCCTTCTCGAATAGGCATCATACCTTCATAACTGATGTAACGCGTAATAAAAGCACCTGCGATGATAAAGATGAAAGACAAATGCAGCAAAAGTGTCGCCCATTTTTCTTTTTTGTACAATTGGTAACGTTTGATATTCCCAAAGAAATTGATCATAAAAAACAACATGATGGCTTCAAACCACCAAGTGTTGTATATCAAAATTCGAGCGGTATCAGTGTTGTATTCACTTTCAATAAACGTTCCGGCTGCCATTGCTGCGGCAAAACCAAGAAACAAAACAGCCATTAATCGTGTGGAGAATAAAAAAGAGTATAATTTTTTTTCCATGAGTTGGAATTATTTTTTAAAAAAGTCGTACAAAAATAGGGTAAATAAATAGATTTACACTTCATTTGATTGGTGTTTTAATACATTTTTAAGACTTGTGGATTTCTTTGATTTAAAATAAAAAATGAAATTAATTTTCGATAATTTAGCCACATGATTCAAGTGACTATTATTGGTTCAGGAAATGTTGCCCGTCATCTCATTAAAGCGTTTAGTGAAAAGGCTGAAATTGAGTTGGTTCAAGTGTTTTCAAGAAAACCTCAAGTGGTTGCTGACCTTGTCAATTCCAACAAAATAATATCAGATTACAACCATTTACAAACCGTTGATGTAATTATTATAGCGGTTACTGATGATGCTATTGCTGAAGTTTCCGATCAAATTCCTTTTAAAAATCAATTGGTGGTTCATACTTCGGGAAGTGTTGCTATGAGCAACATGGATGACAAAAATCGCAAGGGTGTTTTTTATCCGCTACAAACCTTTTCTAAATCGAAAGCAGTCGATTTTAAAATCATTCCTATTTGTTTGGAAGCCGAAAATGATAAGGATTATCAAACGCTTGAAACGGTCGCAAAATTGATTTCTAATGTAATTTACAAAGTCAATTCCGAACAAAGAAAAGCGTTGCATGTTGCCGCCGTTTTTGTCTCGAATTTTGTCAATCACTTGTACCAAATGGGGAACGAAATTTGTACCGAAAACAATTTGTCTTTCGACATCTTAAAGCCTTTGATACAAGAAACGGCCAATAAAATTTTAACGCTGTCACCTAAGGAAGCGCAAACCGGTCCGGCCAAACGAAAAGACACACAAACGATTAACACTCATCTGTCTTTTTTGACTGACGAAAACCAAAAAGAAATCTATAAATTGCTAACCAAATCTATTATCGATCATGGGAAAAAGTTATAAAGAAATCATGAATGAGATTACTACATTTATTTTTGATGTAGACGGCGTTTTAACCGATAGTTCGGTTCATGTTACTGAAAGTGGCGAAATGCTTCGCATCATGAATATCAGAGATGGTTTTGCGATGAAAGCGGCTATAGAAAGTGGTTATCATGTTTGCATCATTTCAGGTGGCAATAATGAAGGCGTTCGCATTCGATTGAGGAACTTAGGTATTACCGATATTCATTTGGCTTCGCCGGATAAAGTGGCAACTTTCAAAGAATATGCCGAATTGTACAACATCAAGCCCGAACAAGTTTTGTACATGGGTGATGATATTCCCGATTTTCATGTGATGCAATTGGTAGGTTTACCGACTTGTCCGCAAGACGCTGTAGCAGAAATTAAAGCGATTTCCAAATACATTTCGCATAAAAATGGCGGAAAAGGTGCTGTTCGTGAAGTGATTGAACAGGTTATGAAAGTACAAGGCAAATGGCATATGTACTATAATGGAAAACACGATTAGATTAGTGGTCAGTTTTTAGTGTTCAGTTGTAAGGATTTAAAAATACAAATATGAGATTTCAAGATTTATTGGCTTATAAAAAAGCATTTAATTTGGCAATGAAAATATTTAAAATTACTAAAGCTTTTCCTAAAGAAGAGATGTATTCATTGACCGATCAAATAAGACGTTCCTCAAGAAGTGTTCCTGTCACTATTGCTGAAGCCTATAGAAAAAGAGATTATCCTAAACATTTTCATAGTAAATTAACTGATTCTGATGGAGAAAATTCTGAGACACAGGTTTGGCTTGATTTTGCTATAAGTTGTGAATATATATCAAATGAAGTTTATGAAGAAATCTACAATGACTCTTTAGAAATCGGAAAACTAATCAATTACATGATTTTGAATCCGCAAAAATTTGGCGTAAAAAAAGATTAATACTGAACACTAAAAACTGAACACTGAACACTCATACTTTATGAAATACCTTAAACTAATAAGATACCAAAACTTACTCCTACTTGCTTTCATGCAATTGATTTTCCGATATGGATTTCTAAAACATGAAGCTATTTATTTGTTTCTGAGTGATTTTCAATATTCATTATTGGTTTTATCAACTGTATTAATAGCCGCTGCCGGTTACATCATCAATGATGTCATGGATCAAGAAACGGATAATGACAACAAACCTAACCAAGTGATTATTGGCAAAAGCATTTCGGAAGCTATGGCTTATAACATTTATTTCGCCTTGAATGTTACCGGTGTTGGAATTGGTTTTTATTTGTCAAACACTATACAAAAACCAACCTTTGCAGGGATTTTTATTATTATTGTTACACTACTCTATTTGTACGCAACCACTTTTAAAAAGATGTTGTTGATTGGAAATATTATAGTTGCGTTTCTGTTAGCGATTAGTATTTTAATCATTGGTGTTTACGATTTGTTGCCGCTTACTTTTGAGAACAATCAAAAGGAAATGGGGATTTATTTTTCATTGCTTTTAGACTATGCCTTATTTGCTTTTTGTATTAATTTTATTCGAGAAATTGTTAAAGACATGGAAGATATAAATGGCGATTATAACCAAGGAATGAATACTTTACCAATTGCTCTTGGTGTGAGCCGAACTGCTAAAGTTGTCTTCGGGTTAGGTTTTATTTCAATCTTGATTTTACTTTGGTACATCAACACTTTTCTAATGAGTAATGCTCTTTATTATGCTGTAATTTATGCCTTGTTATTTGTGGTTGCTCCAATGATTTTCTTTGTAATTAAAATTTGGAACGCTAAAGCAAAAAAAGATTTTACTTTGTTAAGTACCGTGTTAAAATGGGTAATCTTCTTTGGAATATTGTCTATTTTAGTCATCAATTTGAATATTAAAAATAATGCTTAATTTGCTGAATAAAAAGTACAAAATAATCTTAGCTTCGGGTTCGCCGCGAAGGCAACAGTTTTTAAAAGATTTAGATGCGGATTTCGAAATCAGACTAAAAGAGATTGAAGAAATTTATCCTGAAAACCTTCAAGGCGTTGAGATAACCAACTTTTTAGCCGTGCTAAAGGCCAATGCTTTCGAAGGCGAAATTGCAGAAAACGAAATTCTCATCACCAGTGATACCATTGTTTGGTTTGAAAATAAAGCTTTAGGAAAACCTAAAGATTATGATGATGCCTTTCAAATGCTGCAATCTATGTCGGGCAAAACCCATGAAGTTATCACTTCAGTTTGTTTCAAAACCACTCAAAAAACAGAAACCATTTTTGAAGTAACCAAAGTGACTTTTAATAAACTTTCAGACGATGCCATTCGGTATTATTTGGAACATTATAAACCCTTTGACAAAGCGGGTGCCTATGGTATTCAGGAATGGATTGGCCTGGTTGGTATTTCAAAAATTGAAGGTTCTTATACGAATGTTGTAGGTTTACCCACTGATAAAGTTTACGCATATCTAACCAATTTATAAGATTATGAGTTTTTTTGATTTCTATACAAAAGAAACCATTGCCACCGGACTGGTAATTCTCGTAGTGGTTTTTCTCAGACTAATAGTGACCAAAGCAGTAAAAAGCTATTCAAGATCACACACCGGAATTGAAAAAAGAACCAATTTGGTGATTAAATACATTCATTTATTGATAAGCATTTTGGCCATTATTTCGCTTATTGTAATTTGGGGTGTACAAAAAGATGATATTTTAATTACGCTTTCCTCAATTGCAACAGTGGTTGGTGTTGCTATGTTTGCACAATGGTCAATCCTTAGCAATATCACTTCGGGCATTATTTTATTCTTCTCCTTTCCATTTAAAATAGGTGATATTATTAAAGTACACGACAAAGATTTTAATATTGAAGCTGAAATTATTGATATTAATGCTTTCCACACCGACTTACTGACACAAGATGGCGAACGTATCGTTTACCCTAACAATCTCTTACTCCAAAAGGGAATTTCTATTATTAAACCTAAGTTTGAAGACAAAGAATTTATGGATTAAAACTTAATTCTGTAAATTTAAACAGAAATCATATAACGAGCTTGCTTCTTTCTGGCACTACTTTTGGAATATCTAATACCAAAGCGTGCAAGAGTAATTACTATTTTCTCTACACCAAACCTAAGCTTTAAAACAATTAAAAATTAGTTAGGTAAGTACAAGAATTTTTAATTTAAACGAAGAACCATGAAAATAAGAAATTTTATTTTACTGATGACATTATTAATAGTCACGGTAAGCAGTCAAGCTCAAGTCTCAGTTAATGTTAATGTTGGAACACCGCCAGTTTGGGCACCGGCAGCACCACCTGCTACTAAATATTACTACATCCCGGATATAGAAACATACTATGATGTTCCTGCTCAAAGATATATTTATTTAAAAAACGGAAAATGGCATCGTTCTGCTTCGCTTCCTGCTCAGTATAGAGGTTATGATTTGCGAAAAGGGCGAACAGTCTATTTAACCAGTTACAAAGGCAATGCGCCTTACAAATATTATAAAAACCATAAAATAAAGTACAAAGGACATGGACATCATGGAAAAGGTCATGGAAAAGCCAAAAAAGGACATGGCCATAAAAAAGGTAATGATTAAAAATAAAACATAATACTAAAAAGGCAAAGATTAATTTCTTTGCCTTTTTACATCTTACTATTTTAATTCTCAAACCTTTAAATTAGTATTATTCTTAAATTTTAATAAAAAAAATGCTTTTCAGCGTTAAAAAATACTTTTAAAGGATAAATAATATTTATATTTGTTTCAAATTATTAAATCAGTTTTTGTTAACCCCAAATTTACAAAATCATGAAAACACTAAAATTAATGCTCGTGCTGTCTATTGTATTGGTTTCCAGTATTTCTTACGCACAGAATACTACAGCCAAAATAGAGAACTTACCGATAAACAAGAAAACCAATTGTTATATTCGTTATTTCTACTTTCCCAATATTCAAGCTTATTTCGATAACCTTAAAATGGTTTACTATTACAAGGAGAATGGCGAATGGCAAACAGCTCCTGAATTACCGAAAAATTATGGTGGTTATTCCTTATACAATAAATCCCGTGTAACAATCAACGATTTTGATGATGATAATCCGTATGAACTTTTGCCTATTCACAAAAAAATGTATCCATACAATTCCAAAGGTCGTTTTGCCAATGCCAATGTAGGCGCTGAATAATCCCTTTTTTTACCTATTTGTTAAAAACAAATTAAATAAAACGCTGCTTTTTATTTAATGTTTATATTTGAAGCTATTGCCATAAAGTCAAACCAATGCAAAAGCTTTACTCCTTATTCATTGCCTTTTTATTCCTTACTTGTCAATCTCTATTGGCTCAAAAACCCGCAAAACCTAATGCGGTTGAAATTTATAATCAAATTCAAAAGCTTAATTTTTTAGGATCAGTGCTTTACATCGCTGCGCATCCTGATGATGAAAATACGCGTTTGATTTCTTATTTATCCAATGACAAAAAAGCCAGAACAGGCTATTTATCTTTGACCCGTGGCGATGGCGGACAGAATCTTATTGGTCCTGAACTAAGAGAATTGTTAGGCGTAATCAGAACACAAGAATTAATTGAGGCCAGAAAAATTGATGGTGGCGAACAATTCTTTACCCGCGCCAATGATTTTGGTTTTTCTAAAAACCCTGAAGAAACCTTAAAAATTTGGGACAAAGACCAAGTACTAAGCGATGTGATATGGGCGATACGGAAATTCCAACCCGATGTCATTATCAACCGTTTTGACCATCGTTCTCCCGGAACAACACATGGTCATCATACGGCCTCTGCTATGTTGAGCATCGAAGCTTTTGACCAAGTGAATAATACAAATACTTATCCAAATCAATTAGAATTTGTCAGCACTTGGCAACCGAAACGATTATTTTTCAACACATCGTGGTGGTTTTATGGAAGTCGGGAGAAGTTTGAAGCGGCCGATAAAACCAATTTGGTTAATCTCAAAATCGGTACTTATTACCAATCCGTTGGTAAATCCAATCAGGAAATAGCTGCGCTAAGCAGAAGTAGTCATCAATCGCAAGGTTTTGGTTCAACCGGTTCTCGTGGTGAAGAAGAAGAATATCTCGAATTTTTAAAAGGCGATATGCCTAAAGACAAAACCAATCTATTCGAGGGAATCGACACGACTTGGAATAGAATTCAAGGCGGAAAAGCAATTGGTGACATCTTATCGAATGTTGAAAAGAACTTCGATTTCAAAAATCCATCGGCAAGTATTCCCGAATTGGTGAAAGCTTATGCTTTAATCCAAAATTTGGAAGACAAACATTGGAAAACCATCAAATCCGAAGAGATAAAAAAAATCATCGCTGCTTGTGCCGGTTTGTATTTAGAAGCTGTTGCCGACACACAAGAGATCACACCGGGAAGTCCTTTAAAAATTAAAATTGAAGTAATCAACCGAAGTGACATTCCTATGAATTTAAAGGGAATTGGTGCTGTACCGGTTTATATGAGTGATGGGCAAAACAACACTATTGCTTTAAAAAACAACATTCCTCATACTGTAACGAACACTTTACAACTGCCGAATGACTTTGATTTCACTAACGCTTATTGGTTAAACCAAAACGGGTCCAATGGAATGTATCGAGTAGACAACCAAGAAAACATTGGCATTCCCGATGTATTACGTCGGGTAAAAGTTGGTTTTTGGATCGAAGTAAATGGTGTTGAGATTTCTTTCGAACGCTATGTGATATACAAATACAATGATGATGTCAAAGGAGAAGTTTACCAACCTTTAGATATAGTTCCGGTTGCAACCTCTTCCATTGCGGAGAAAGTGTATATTTTCAACAACAACCGAAGCAAAACGATAACGGTTAAAGTCAAAGCCGGAAAAGACAGTTTAACGGGAAATGTAAAATTGGATTTGCCACAAGATTGGAAAGTTTCACCAACTGAAATTCCATTTGCCATTGACAAAAAAGGGCAAGAAGTTTTGGCCGTCTTCACCGTTTCTCCTTCAGAAGAAGCCAGTGAGATTGACATTAAAAGTATAGTAACCGTTAACGGACAAACTTTCGACAAAGAAAAAATCGACATCAACTATTCACATATTTACAAGCAAATGGTTTTAAAATCGGCTGAAGCCAAAGGCATTCGCTTAAAAATTAAAACCAAGAATGAAAAAATCGCCTATATCATGGGCGCCGGAGATGAAGTGCCAAAAAGCTTAGCGCAAATGGGCTACGAAGTCCAAATCCTAAAACCGGAAGATATTTCTACAGAAAAGTTACAAGAATTTGACGTTGTTATGACCGGAATCAGAGCTTACAATGTCGTAAATACTTTGGCGTACAAGCAAAACATCTTATTGGATTTTGTAAAAAACGGAAAAACCATGATTGTACAATACAATACTTTAGATGATTTGGTTACCAAACAAATGGCGCCTTATTCTCTAAAAATATCCCGCGACCGAGTGACTGAAGAAGATGCCGAAGTTCGATTTCTAGCACCAAATCATTCCGTTTTAAATTACCCGAACAAAATCACTGCCGAAGATTTCAAAGGTTGGAAACAAGAACAAGGTTTGTATTATCCAAGTGAATGGGATGCCAACTTCACGCCTATTATTTCCGCGAATGACAAAGGAGAAAAACCTAAAAATGGCGCTTTATTAGTGGCCAAATACGGTAAAGGAAATTACATTTATACCGGATTGAGTTTCTTCAGAGAATTACCCGAAGGCGTTTCAGGCGCTTTTAGATTATTAGCAAACATGATAGCTATTGGAAAATAATATGGGAACAGAAAAAAAATCATCTTGGAAGAATAGCTATAGTTGGGTTTTAATTGCCAATGCTATTTATATTTTAATCTTCTTCTTATTAATGCAATTATTCTTCTGATATGCAACAACTCGACTGGATAATTTTATCGGTTACACTGCTTTTTATAGTTTCTTATGGTGTATACAAAACCAAAGGAAGCAAAAACGTTGAAGATTATATCTTAGGAAACAAAGAAACGCCATGGTGGACAGTCGGTTTATCGGTTATGGCAACACAAGCCAGTGCGATTACTTTCCTTTCCACACCGGGACAAGCCTATCATGACGGAATGGGATTTGTGCAGTTTTATTTTGGTTTACCAATAGCGATGGTGGTAATTTCGATGACCTTTATCCCAATTTATCACCGATTAAAAGTCTTTACAGCTTATGAATATTTAGAACAACGTTTCGATTTAAAAACACGGTCGTTCACAGCCATTTTGTTTTTAATCCAACGCGGATTAGGAACCGGACTGACCATTTATGCACCGGCGATTATTTTGTCCTCTATTTTAGGTTGGAATTTGACTTTGCTCAATGTTATCATTGGAATATTGGTAATTATTTACACATTTGCCGGTGGAACCAAAGCTGTAAACGTAACCCAAAAGCAACAGATGTTTATCATCATGACGGGTATGTTTATCACGTTTTTCTTGATTTTGCATTTGTTACCCAATGACATGACGTTTTCTAATGCCATGCATATTGCCGGTGCCAATGACAAAATGAACATTCTTGATTTCTCCGTTGATCCCGAAAACCGCTATACGTTTTGGAGCGGCATTACCGGTGGTTTCTTCTTGATGCTTTCTTACTTTGGAACAGACCAATCACAAGTTGGGCGCTATTTGTCCGGTAAATCAGATAGAGAAAGCCAAATGGGATTAATCATGAACGGCTTTTTAAAAGTGCCAATGCAATTTTTTATTTTATTGACAGGCGTGATGGTATTTGTGTTTTTCCAATTCAATCCGGTGCCGTTGCATTTCAATCCTGTTAATCGTGATGCGGTTGAAAAATCTGTTTATGCGGAACAATACAATTCGCTTGAAACCCAATTAGCACAATTATCTGAGGAAAAAAAGGAATACAACTTATTGTATATTGACCATTTGAATCAAAATTTTGACAATCCTATTCTTCGTCAAAAACTGATTTCGCTTTCGGGCAAAGAAAAAGACTTACACGATCAAGCCAAAGAAATTATCGCCAAAGTCGATAGCAAAGCCGAAACCAACGATAAAGATTATGTGTTTATCTACTTTATTTTAAACTATTTGCCTTCCGGATTGATTGGGCTTTTGTTAGCCGTAATTCTATCGGCGGCTATGTCATCTTCCGCTTCCGGATTAACGGCTTTGGCTTCCACCACGGCAATAGATATTTACAAGCGAAATATCAAAGGTGAGAAATCAGAGAAACATTTTGTAAATGCTACTAAAGCCTTCACTTTACTTTGGGGTGTTATTGCCATACTGTTTGCTTGCGTGGGAACATTGTTTGAAAACTTAATCCAATTGGTTAATATCGTAGGTTCTATATTTTACGGAACCGTTTTGGGTGTTTTCTTAGTGGGATTCTATATCAAATTTGTCAAAGCTAATGCCATCTTTTACAGCGCTGTAATCAGTCAGACTACCATTTTCTTCATCTACTATTACGCTATTCACATTTACCCGAACGGACAAGAAAAATTGGGCTATTTGTGGTTGAACTTTATTGGTGCTTCTTTAACAGTCGTACTATCGATAATAATGCAATTGGGTGTAAAAGGGAAACAAAAAGTTATGGCATAAAAAAACCACGAACTCAAATTGAATTCGTGGTTTTTTTATCAGATAGAAGTAATTATTTTTTACTCCATTCTTTAATACTGTCGTTATTCATTTTAACATAGTCACCATTATTCTCTTTTTCAGCACCGGCCAATGACAATCTTGCTGTTTCAATAGCACCTGACTTATTACCTAGTTTAGCTTGGATTAAAGATTTTAATCTCAAATGCCAAAATGGAACATTGTCAGCTTTTGCCATTGAAATAGCTTTATTTACATATTCTAAAGCTTTATTCAAATCGCCTTCAGATTGATAAAAATATTGTGCTGATGAAAAATAATCTCCAGCTGTTGGACCGGCCAAAACTTTACTTATACTAGCCAGAGCCGCTTTTTGGGTTGGTACTTCAAACTTGACAGAAGCCATGGTTTTTTCCCATGAAATATCCAAAGTAGCACTATCGTTGGTCAAATTATTAATAGCAATGGTAAAAGTCTCAACGTTGTTGCCTAGAGCAATTGGATCAACATTGGTTTTGTAAGCTACTTTGTTTTCATCCCAGTTTTCCGGTGTACCCCAGTTTTCAGTATCTGTGTAGAAAATGATTTCCCACATGTCAGCTTTTGGTGTAGTAAAAATGGCATATTTCCCTTTTTTTAAAGTAGTACCCTTAATTACAACATCTTCACTGAAAGTAACCATCGAATTTTGATTGGCTCCGGTTCTCCATAGTTTCCCAAAAGGAACTAAATCACCAAAAACGGCTCTGCCTTTTGCACTAGGACGAGAATACTCGACTGTTACATCAGTTAAGCCAACCACTTGATTTATTGTTGATTTCGGACTTGGCGCAGGTGTTTTTACTTGAGCTTCAATCGTAAAATTGGCAATCAGTATAGCCAACATAAAAATAATTTTTCTCATAATGTTTATTTTAGTTTGTTCAAAATTACAAATTGTTAGGCTTTCAAATGTTAATATAAACTTAAATCAAAATAATATTGTTTAATGTTTTTACAATTTTGTTAAACAATTAGTATCTTTACAAGAAAATTGAAATGAAAATTTATACTTTACACACGAAACAAAACTTGCCAATAACAATTGAAGAAGCTTGGGAATTTTTGTCCAATCCAAAAAATTTAAAGACCATCACCCCGGATTATATGGGATTCAAAACACTTTCCGGGGATGAAAAACCAATGTTTTCAGGGCAAATTATACAGTACATAGTAACACCGGTTTTGGGCATTCCAATGAAGTGGGTCACCGAAATTACACATGTAATGGACAAAAAGTATTTTGTTGATGAACAACGTTTTGGCCCTTATGCGCTTTGGCATCACAAACACTTCTTGAAAGAAATTCCCGGTGGTGTTGAGATGGAAGATATAGTCGATTATAAAGTGCCCATGGGTATTTTAGGTCAAATGGTTCACCCCTTTTTAGTAAAACCAAAACTCAATGAAATTTTTAATTATCGCAGAGAAAAACTAATTGAACTTTTTGGAGAATTTCAACACTAATGCAAAAATACGGTTAATCGCATTTCTAACAAATGAATCAAATGAAAAACATATTACTAATTGGCGGTTCTTACGGAATTGGTTTGGCCATAGCTAAGGAATTACAATACGAAAACAAAGTCTACATAGCATCAAGAACAAATGAAACGATAACGGATATGAATATCACTCATATCCCGTTTGATGCAACAACCGATACTTTAGATGTTTCCAAATTACCTGAAGTCATTCATGGTTTGGTCTATTGCCCGGGAAGCATTAATTTACGACCGTTTCGGGGCTTAAAGCCGGAATCTTTTGAAAGTGATTTACAAATCAATTTTATCAGTTTGGTCAAAGTAATCCAATCCGTTTTACCCAATCTGACCATTGCAGAACAGTCCAGTATTGTATTATTTAGTTCAGTTGCAGCCACTATGGGAATGCCTTTTCACACTAGTGTTGCAGCTTCAAAAGGAGCCATTGAAGGTTTTGCCAAAGCCTTAGCTGCAGAATATGCTCCTAAAATCAGAGTGAATGTTATTGCACCTTCTTTAACCGATACACCATTAGCAGAAAAGTTTTTGAGTAATGATGAGAAAAGAGAAAAATCAGCACAACGTCATCCTTTAAAACGTGTTGGTACTACTGAAGATATGGCACAAATGGCCGGTTTTCTTTTAGGTGACAAAAGCAGTTGGATTTCCGGGCAAATTTTCCATGTTGATGGCGGAATGTCAACTTTATTGGTAAATGCCTAAATTTACAATATGAACATTTTTTGGTTTAGACGCGATTTAAGATTAGAAGACAATGTAGGCCTTTTTCATGCACTGCAAAGTGGTGAAGAAGTATTACCTATTTTTATTTTTGATGAAAATATTCTTTCTCAACTCTCTAATGATGATTCGCGTGTGACTTTTATTCACCAACAATTGGTTAAAATTCAAAATCAATTAAATAAACTTGGCAAATCATTGGCGGTATTTTATGGTGATCCATTTGAAGTTTACAACAAGATATTAACCGAAAACGAAATCACATCGGTTTACACCAATCACGATTACGAACCTTACGCCCGAAAGCGTGACTTAGAATTATACTATTTATTCAAAGAGTACAACATCGAATTTAAAACAAGTAAAGACCAAGTCATTTTCGAGAAAAGCGAAGTGGTGAAAGACGACGGAACACCTTATGTAGTCTATACGCCGTATTCCAATAAATGGAAAGAACGCTTTAAAAAGATACAATTAACAAGCTACAATTCAGAAGATTATTTAGATAAAATAACGCTTCACTCCTATCCTTTTTTAAGTTTGGCAGCCATTGGATTTGTTGAGTCAAACTTAAGCGTTACACCTTATGACATTTCGGATTCGTTGATTGATAATTATGAAGCTACACGTAATTTCCCGGCGTTGAATAAGACATCTTATTTGGGAATCTATCTTCGTTTTGGCGCAGTTTCTATACGAAAAATGGTCGCAAAAGCTTTGGAAAGTAACAACGAAACCTTTTTAAAAGAATTGATTTGGCGTGAGTTTTTTATGCAAATTCTTTGGCATTTTCCCCATACGGTAAATAAGAGTTTCAAGGCTAAATACGACGAAATACAATGGAGTAACAACGAAGCTTTGTTCCAAAAATGGTGCGAAGGCAAAACCGGTTATCCTTTTGTAGATGCCGGAATGCGAGAATTAAATGCTACAGGTCACATGCACAATCGAGTTCGTATGATTGTCGCTAGTTTTTTATGTAAACATTTATTAATTGACTGGCGTTGGGGTGAAACTTATTTTGCTCAAAAACTATTAGATTACGAACAAGCCAGTAATGTGGGCAATTGGCAATGGGCAGCCGGAAGTGGTGTAGATGCTGCACCTTACTTCAGAATTTTTAATCCAACAGAACAAATCAAGAAGTTTGACAAAGACTTGGTTTACATTAAAAAATGGATTCCTGAATTAAACTCGCTTGAATATCCGCAAGCCATTGTTGACCACAAAGAAGCCAGAGAAAAATGTTTAAGAACTTACAAAGTAGCTGTCGGTTAATATCCGAAAAAGTAAATTGATTGATATTAAATAGTTTAACTGGTATTTATTACCTATCTTTCCAAATAACTTAAAAATTAATTTATGAAAAATATTGGTATTTGCCTAAGTATGTTGTCGATGGTGTTGGTAATGTCTTGTGATAAAAAAGAAGAAAAAACAACAGAAACAATTGAAACTAACACTATTGAAAAAGAAACTGTAATCGTAAAAGATACTGTTCAAGAAAAAGAAGATGGTACTTCAGTAAAGATTAATGGTGATGGCGTCGATGTTGACAGTAAAGACGTTGATGTAGAAATCAAGAAATAAGCTCTTCTACCATACAAAAAAGTAAAAGCCAGTAAAAACTGGCTTTTTTTATGAAATAAAGTAATTGTCTTATTCGTTTACCAATGGCTCCAGTTCTTTGTACCAAATAGCATAGCCTTTTGAATTCATATGCAAATTGTCTTGAATAAAGATGTCTTTCATCGGCTCATCATTTTCCAACATTTTGTCCCAAATATTGACAAAAACTGCATTAGAGTCTTGTTTTAAATACGCACTGATTAAGGCATTGGCAGCCATCATTCGATCTTTCATTGCCCATCTTAAAATACAAGGCTTTATCGAGACAAATACGATTGTTATTTCCGGGAATTGATTTCTTAAAGTAGTATGTAATGCTTTATATCTATCTAAAACTATTTCGGGCGTAACTTTTTCTGAGCTGGCAATGTCATTTTCACCACAATAAATAAATATCTTTTTAGGCTTGTACTTCAATACGATATCATTTTGCCAATAAATCAAATCCTCAAGTGTTGCACCACCAAAAGCGCGATTTACAATAGTTTCATTGTGAAAATCTTCCTTAGCCGATTTCCATAATCTAAAGGAAGAACTACCAATAAACAAAATCATTCCGTCTTGCGGTTTCTGGATACTGTCTTGCGTTCTGAAGGTTTTTATTTCATTCCAAAATGGTTTTTCTTGCGAATAAACATTCAATGAAATGAATAATATAGCAAAGGCAATTAGTTGTTTTTTCATGAAGTTTTAATTTTACGAATGATATTGTAATTCAATTTCTTAAAATCTTTAATCACCATATCCGCTTTTGAATAATCCTGCATTTTAGAATGAAAACTATCGTAACCAATACAATAGATTCCGGCTGCTTTTGCCGCTAAAATACCGTTCGTACTATCTTCAATCACAATGCAATTTTCTATCGGAGTTTGTGCCAAAAAAGCGGCATGTTGAAATATCGCCGGATGCGGTTTCGATTTAGGAAAATCTTCTCCGGAAACTTTATGCGTGAAATACTGGTCTAAATTAAAGCGTTTAAAAATCCTATTGATAGTAACGGTGGCCGAGGATGACGCCAAAACCAACTGCATACCATTTCGGTGTAATTCTTTAATTAAATCTTCAACACCTTCCAATAAATACAAATCTTCTTTGTTGTCAAAAGCGTCATTGAACAAGTTGCGTTTGGTTTCTACCAAAGTCTGTACATCGGCTTCTAAATTGAATTGTGCTTTTAAACGCTCAAAGATATTCTTAGTAGAATTTCCGGTAAACGAAGCATACATTTCCGGTGTGATGTTGATGTTGAGTTGTTTGAAATGTTGCGCGTAGGCATAATGGTGAACCGGTTCGGTATCTACAATTACGCCATCCATGTCGAATATTACGGTTTGTATCATTATAAAGTGGCTAAGTTTAACTTCGTTCTATTCACCTTTTCAGGCTCGGGTCTGATTGAATGAGGTGTATAGTTAGGCATTTTTGGAAGATTGAATAAGAAAATAGAATATGGGTACAAAAACCAGAGCAAAAACCAAAAGTAAAAACCATCGACCAAATAAATCCGGTAGTCCTAATGCAATCTGTACTGTTTTATAGTCGAGGACAAAAAATACCAGAAGTATCATAACTTTTAAGACTCTAAGCATTTGTACCATAATAGTATATTGCTTTGCGGCATTGATTTCAGTGATTGTGGCAGAATAATTCATTTTGTGTGGAAATCTTGCCAAAATGGTCAATGCAATATATAGCGTACTGCCTATAATTGGTAATAAAAATAGCGTCCATTTTTCACCATAACCATCAGGCTTGCCTTCTGCTCCGAAATGCGTCGGAATAATATCCGGCAGTTGGCTGTAATGGGTTAAGGTAAAAATCCAAAAACCAATTAGTACTAATACACCAATCAACTCAACGATTTTATCGGTCATAGTCAATGGGATTTTGATTTTAGGTCTATCCAAATTAGACATATACTATTTTTGTTTTTTAAGCAAATGTTTCACAACTGTTTCTGCGGCGTGCAATCCAAAGAGACAAGGCATCCAACTATTTGTGCCATAAAATGACTTTTTGTAGTTTTTGCCATCAGTCAATTTTACACTGCTTTCATCAGGCATTTCGGTCGAGAAAACGGCTTTAATTCCTTTTGATATTTTGGCTTCTTTCAAACGCTTGCGCATGTTTTTCGCTAACGGACAATATTCGGTTCTACTGATATCCCGAACTTTTACTTTGCTCGATTCATATTTTCCGCCCGCGCCCATACTGCTGATGACTTTTACTTTTTTACGTTTAGCCGCAATCAATAAGTTCAATTTTGGCGTAATACTGTCAATGCAATCTAAGACATAATCAAACTCAGGCGTAACCAATTCAAAAGCCCTTTCCGGAGAAAGAAATTCTTCCAAACGGATTAAGTTGAGCTCAGGATTGATATCCATTAGCCTATCGCCTACTACATGAACTTTGGGCATACCAACCGTTGAATGCAAAGCCGGTAATTGTCGGTTAACATTCGTAATATCGACTACATCACCATCAACAATGGTCATATTGCCAACACCGGCTCGCGCCAAAAACTCCGCAGCAAACGAACCTACGCCACCAAGTCCAACTACCAAGACATTAGCATTCTTCAAATTGTTTAATCCTTCTGTTTTAAATAAAAGTTCTGCTCTTTCTTGCCACTTTGCCATTTTTAGATACTTTAGGAAATTAGATGGTTAGATTTTTAGATTAAAAATAAGGTGCAAAAATAAGTAAATTTAGGAACGGATGTTTGTAAAGCATATCACAATCTTAACCCAAAATAAAATCTTTCCGTTCAAAAGGACATACCTTTAAGAAAAAGTAAAATATGTCAGATAAAAACAAAAAACAGTTTGGTGTTTGGATGGATTCCCACACCGCAACAATCGTAGGAAAAGAAGAAGTTAATGAAGGAGATTTTATAGTCATCGGACAGGTTAGAAACAGTGGTCCGGATCCCAACTCTAACGAAAAGACCTCAAACAATCAAGAGATTACCTTAACCCAAAAGTACTTCAAAGAAATTGCGCATACGATGCCTAATATTGATGAAATTCATATCACAGGAACGGGACAAATTCAAGAGCAATTCATGAAGTTTTTGGCAGAAACACCACAATACAAAAATGCGGTTTCGAGTGAAAGTACTTCAAATAGAATGAGCGATGAAAACTTGGCTCAGTTTATCGCAAAACATTTCAATTAGAAAAATAAGTTTCTATTTTAAGAAAGGCTGTCGACTTGCGTTTGCAGTCTTTTTTATGTTTTAAAAACCTTATCCCAATTCGTGCCGACTTGCTTTTGCAATGCTTCAACGGTAATACCTTTATATTGGGCTGCTAACGTGTAAACTTCTTCCAAAGTTTCTTCAATAGTGTCCGTTTCAAGAAAGAATCGATCATTGGGCACCGAAAGAAACACTTGCTTTAACTCAGGATTGCGCAACAAATATTTACCAAATGACAAATAGAATCCATTGTCTATCATTTGTTTGGCGGTTGGCTCATTCTTTGAAAATCCGTGGAGTATTATAGGCACTGTAATATTCAAACGGTTTTTGATTTCTACCAATTCCTGATAAGCAGCCACTAAGTGCAATACTAAAGGCTTGCGATACTTTTCAGCTAAGGCAATTTGCTTTTCAAAGACTTCTATCTGTAAATGCATTGGTATGTCAATGCGCTTGTCTAAACCACATTCGCCTAAAGCCAAACATTCAGGAAGTTGTAATTTGTTTTCAATCATTTGCAAATCACTTTGCAAACGACTTTCATTGATATACCAAGGATGAATACCAATAGAATATAGCGGAATGTCATTGACAAATTCCCACGGATATTGATTCACCAATGCTATAATATTGGCTTCACTCGTTAATTTATGCGTATGTAAATTGTAGAAAGGCATTAGTCGTGAAACTTTTTTACACCGGCTAAAATCTCGATATCCAAATCATTTTCTAAAGGAACAATTGGGCAAGAATATTTATGGTTGTAAGCACAATACGGATTGTAAGCCTTGTTGAAATCGATGATAAGGGTATCGTCTTTTGGAATTCTCATATCAATATAACGCCCGCCAATGTAGCTTTCCTTACCGCAAGTCAAATCAGAAAAAGGTAAAAATAAGTAATCCGCATAGCCTTCTTTTTTAGTCAAATCGATGTTTTGGTACAGATTCAGTTTGAATGTTTTTCCATCAATATTGAAAACCAATTTTCCATACTTCACATATTCCGGCAAACGGGTACCGGTAGTTTTCATTTTGAATACTTTTTCGTTTGGAGTTCTGGTAAACTTGGCTTCAACAATAAACTTTTCGTTGATAGGATAAAAATCCAACCCTTTGAATACTTTAAAATCTTCCTCTGTTAACGGACTTTCTTCACGATTTCCATATTCTTTATTGATTGTTTCTTGAAATTCTTTTGCCGTTTCTTGAGCTGTCAGCATACATACATTAAGCAATAACAAAAAGGAAAGCATTTTTTTCATAGGACACTTTTTAACAAAAATAGCATAAAAATTGTTTGAAACCTCAGAAACTTAACTACTCAGGAACTCTAGGTTCTTTGTAACTTTACATCATCACCCGAGGCATTGCCGACTTGTTTGGAGCGCAGCGGAGAAAATCATCTATCATGCTTAAATCGGCTTTCCAACGCTATATCGATAACTTTAAAGGCTTTTCCAGAGAAATTTGGATACTAACCATTATCACTTTTATCAATCGAGCCGGAACTATGGTATTGCCTTTTCTTTCTAAATATTTGAAAGAAGATTTGGGTTTTAGCTATGGTCAGGTTGGTTGGATTATGGTTTGCTTTGGTATAGGTTCTATGTTGGGTTCATGGCTTGGCGGAAAACTCTCAGACAAAATAGGCTTCTACAAAATCATGATTTTCAGTTTGTTGACCAGCGGATTGATGTTCTTCGTTATTCAATACATTACCAGTTTCATTGGTCTTTGCATTAGTATGTTTGCCATTATGACGGTTGCCGATATGTATCGACCGGCCATGTTTGTGTCGATTGGCGCTTATGCCAAACCCGAAAACAGAACGCGAGCACTAACCTTAGTTCGACTGGCCATCAATCTTGGTTTCGCGGCCGGACCGGCGATGGGCGGATTAATTATTATGAATATTGGCTATCGTGGCTTGTTTTGGGCAGATGGTATTACTTGTATAATAGCGATTCTTATCTTTTGGCTCAAAGTAAAAGAAAAGAAAAAATCGCCGTTCACCGATAAAGAACATCCGGGCGAAGTCTTGACCCATTCGGTTTTTAGAGACAAACCGTTTTGGCTCTTTTTGTTTACATGTTTGGTTTCGGGTATCTTGTTTTTCCAAGTATTTACCACTATTCCGCTTTACCACAGAGAGCAATTTAATTTAACCGAATTGCAAACCGGATTGTTACTCACCATGAATGGTGTTTTGGTTTTTTTCTGCGAAATGCCCATAGTAAGTTATGTCGAAAGAAAGAAAATCAATAAAGTAAAAGTGGTTGCTTTTGGTTGTTTTTTAATGGCTATCAGTATGTTTCTGATGTTATTTAACACTTGGGTTGGCATTTTGACCATTATGATGGTATTCATGACTTTTGCCGAAATGTTTGCTTTTCCTTTTTCGAATTCTGTGGCTTTGAGTCGAGCACCAAAAGGCCACGAAGGTCGTTATATGGCAATTTACACCATGAGTTTTAGTTTGGCGCATATTCTTAGTGCCAAAGTTGGTATGGAAATCATAGAATATTATAAAAAAGATGGTTACCAAATGAATTGGCTGTATATGGGATTACTTGGCCTCATAGGATGCATTTGTGGTTATTGGGTTTTCAAACTCATTCAAGCGGAACGTAAAGCCATATAATACAGTATTTTATATTTACATCACTTTATTTATTACTTAAAATTTAGTTAAATAACTATAAATATAGTTGCGTAACTAGAAAAATAGTTATACGTTTGTTTTGTCAATTTAGACAAACAGATTTAAACACTATAATCATGCAAAAGTTAACGAATAAGGAAGAAGAGATTATGCAAATCTTATGGAAGCTTAAAAAAGCTTTCGTCAAAGAAGTTTTAGCCGAAATCACCGAAGAGCAACCCCATTACAACACACTTTCCACTATTATCAGAAACTTGGAAGAAAAAGGGTTTGTTGGTCACAATGCTTTTGGAAATACACACCAATACTTCCCGATTGTTAAAATGGAAGATTATAGAAAACGCTTTATGAATACGGCAATTGACAATTATTTCAACAGTTCGTATAAAAATTTGGTTTCCTTTTTTGCTGAAGAAGAAAAGATTTCAGCAGAAGAATTAAGAGAGATTTTAGCCATTATAGAAAAAAAATAGTCTAATGGAAACGCTACTCATTTATCTTTTAAAATCAAGCGGATTAATTGCTGTATTTTATTTGGCTTACTATTTTTTGGTGCGCAAAGAAACTTTTTTCAGCAGTAATCGTTGGTTTTTAATAGCAGGATTGTTCACGTCACTCCTATTGCCAATGCTTTCTTTTACAAAAATTATCTATGTGGAGCGTACACCATTACCTTTAGAGGAATTGGCAGCAATAGCGGATGTATCAGCACCGGTTATCGTTACGCCAATCAATGGGCAAAGTGAGCCTTTAGATTATTTTAAAATTGTCGCTATAGCTTATTTATTAATAGGTTTGGTATTATTAGCTAAAGCTATAATTGATTTAATATCATTATCGAAATTACTTCGAAACCAAAAAGTAGTGAAATCTGAAAACTATTCACTAATCGATTTAAGAGTTGATATTGCTCCATTTTCATTCTTTAATTACATAGTTTATAATTCCAATTTATACACCCAAAATGAACTGGAAAACATTTTACAGCACGAAAAAATTCACAGCCAACAAAAACATTCCTTTGACTTACTTATAGCCAAATTGTTTTGCATAGTATTTTGGTTCAATCCATTTATATGGTTGTACAAAAAATCAATTGTTCAAAATCTGGAATACATTGCTGATAATGAAGCCACGCTTCACCTAGATGACAAAACATCCTACCAAAAAGCACTTTTGAAAGTAACCGCTTCTAAAAACTGCTTTTCGCTTACCAATCATTTTTATCAATCATTAATCAAAAAACGTATCATTATGCTAAACCAAAACCAATCTCACAAAAGAAACTTATGGAAATACGCCGTTGTAATTCCGTCTTTAATTGCCTTTGTTTTTTTATTCCAAATCAACACTGAAGCCCGAAATAAGGTTTCCAAAACACCTAATTTTAACAATACTGCCAATACACCTATTGCAGTGATAAACGAAAATGTTGGCGATCCAATTGAAGGTGCGTACGTTTTTGACAAAATTTCTTCTGACAAAGAATTCAAAGAAAATGCTTTAGAAATTAAGTCAAAATTCAATATTGATTTAAAAGTTTCCAATATTAAGCGAAACGGTAAAGGTGAAATCATCGCTATCAAATTGTCTTATGACGACAACAAAGGAAACAAAGGTAAAACCGAACAAATTAGAGACATTCCAATCAGACCTATTTTTTTTAAGATTAGCAAAAAAGACGAAAAAAATGTTATCGGTTTTTATGACAACTCTGAATTTGTAGTAAAACCTACAGATCCTGTTAATGAAAGCAAGATAACTACCATAGAATCGATCAAAGATGATGCGTTAATTTATGTTGACGGACAAAGATATACCAAGGAAGATTTGAATGAGCTAGATCCAAAAGGCTTGGAAAAAATCGAAATCTTAAAAGACATAAAATCACTGGAAAAATACAATGCTAAAGACAAAAAAGAAGTCATTGTAATTACCACCAATTGGACCACAAGACAAGAAACACCTGAACCAAATGCCTCAAGTATTTTTACTTTAGAAAACGGAGATGAAGTAGTGTTATTTGACCGTGTCAATATAAAAGTTCCCGGACATCCTGCTGTGCAATTCACGGACAATTCACCTGTTTTAATTTTCAACGGTGTTCCACAAAAAAATCCAAGACTCCTATTAGAAAGCATGGATATTTCAAAAATAAAAAGCATCAAAGTATTTAATGAAAATGATTCAGAAGTTAAAGGAACACCGATTTATAAAATGATTATCACTACCAAGTAGTAAGGCATAAATTCTTTAAAAAATATCTTATGGAAACATTATTCATTTATCTTTTAAAATCTAGCGGACTGATGGCTATGTTTTATTTAGCGTATCATTTTTTAGTACGCAAAGAAACATTCTTCAACAGTAACCGTTGGTTTTTGATCACAGGATTGTTCACTTCACTCCTATTACCATTGTTTTCCATTAAGAAAATTGTCTATGTTGAAAGACCAAAAGTCAACCTTGAAGATTTAGTGGCTTACGCCAATGTAAATCCTCCGGCACAACAAGTTACCGCTGTTGAAGCATTTGATTGGATACAGTTTGTTTGGGTTAGTTACTTCCTAATTGCTTTACTTTTACTAATCAAAATCGTGATCAATTTCATGTCTCTCTTTCAAATGCTTTACCAACAGCAAAAAATTAAAAATGAACAATTTACGCTAGTCGACTTGAATCATGACATTGCACCTTTTTCGTTCTTTAATTACATTGTTTTCAATTCATCTTTGTATACCGAAGAAGAGTTGCAAAGCATCCTTTTACACGAAAAAGTTCATAGCCAAGAAAAGCATTCCTTTGATGTGATGGTGGCCAAAATATTTTGCATTCTCTTTTGGTTCAATCCGTTTATTTGGCTGTATAAAAAAGCCATAATTCAAAACTTAGAATACATCGCTGATCAAAAAGCGGTACAACAATTACAAGACCCGAAAGTGTATCAAAGAGCACTTTTAAAAGCAATTTCTCATCAAAATTGTTTATCAATTACCAATAATTTTTATCAATCATTAATCAAAAAACGAATCGTTATGTTAAACACCAATCAATCCCAAAAAAGAAATTCATGGAAATACACTTTAATAATTCCGGCCTTAATAGGTTTTGTGTTTTTATTCCAAATTAAAACCATCGCACAAGAAAAAGAAGTTGCTGCAGAAATTGCCCAATCACTGCAACACCGTGAAGAAGTTCGATTGGTTATCGACAAAAATTCTTCTGAAGATGACCTAAAAAGAGAAGCCAAAAGATTAAAAGAAGAACATGGCATTACTTTAAAATGCTCAAAAGTTAAACGAAATGCCAAGGGAGAAATCACCGGTATCAAAGTAGAGTACAAAGACAAAAATGGCAATAAAGGTGTTTCACACGTAGATACTAAAGAACCTATCGCTCCTATTCATTTTTTTAAGAATAATAAAACCATAGGATTTGGTAAGCCTAAAAATTTCAAAGTATATGCTAATGTTCCGGATGTAAATGTTGTTCCTAGAGAAGCACTTGATGCTCTTGATAGTTTGCCAACAATGGAAGCCTTTAATTTTGACTTTGATTTCGAAATGCCTGAAGCGCCTGAATTTCCGGAAGTTCCGGAAGCTCCGGAAGGAATGGGTTGGAATAAAGAAAACTCAAAAATCATAATCAAAAAAGGAGGCGATAAAAAACCAATGGTTATTGTTAACGGTAAAGTATTGTCTGATGAAGCCGAAATTGAAAAAGCATTACATGATGCCGGAGCCAAAGGACAATACAGCATAACTGTTGACAGTGATGATGATAATGGCGAAAGCAAAGTTATCATCAATGGAAAAGATGTCAGTAAATTAACAGCAGAAGCCATGGCCAATGTTAAAGTGCAAATGCGTAAAAACAAAGAAATGATACGCCAACAAATGGAACGCGTAAGAGAAGAAATGGAAAGGGTTAAACCTCAAATGGAACGTGCCAAGAGAGAAGCCGAACTGGCCAAACCTGATATGGCTAAAGCCAAAGCCGAAATGGAACAAGCGAGAGCCGAAATGATTAAGGCTAGAGAAGATATGCAAAAAGCCAAAGCTGAACTGGATAAAGCCAGAGAAGATCTTAAAAGAACCAAATAAAGCACTTTATTATGATGACTTTTATAACTTCAGTTTCTATGGCAATAGCACTTTGGATGAGCAAATAAAAAAAGGCTCAATAATTTGACGAAATAGTGAAACAAAAAAAAAGGTTCTACGACAAATCCAAAAAAGTATAAAGAAACCGCGTTTGCGGTTTTTTTTATGTCATCAATCAAAATCAAAAAAATGAAAAATCAAATCAAAGCCTTAGTTGCGTTCCTTTTCCTTAGCGGAATCCTCAACGCGCAAACCAACTTTAGCATCACCGGAAAATTAATTGACAAAGATCAAAAACCGGGAATAGGAATTCAAATTACGCTTCTTCAAGCCAAAGACAATTCGATTGTCAAAATTGAAATCAGTGACAATGACGGTAATTTTTCTTTTTCTAATCTAAACGAAAACGATTATAAACTGCTGGTTGAAGACATTGGTTTTAAAAGATACCAAAGCGAGATAATTAGTCTTAACGCTGCTAATCCTAATCGGAACTTACCTCCTATTTCGTTAACCACCAATGATCTCAACAAATTAGATGAAGTAGTAATCACCAAGAAGAAACCTTTTGTAGAAAACAAAATAGACCGAACAGTTGTAAATGTAGACGCTTTTATAACCGCTGCCGGAGGCGATGCAATGGATATTTTAGAAAAATCTCCCGGAATTTCAGTTGACCAAAACGGTACGATTACTTTCAAAGGAAAATCGGGAGTTCAGGTTTTTATCGATGATAAACCCACTTATTTATCCGGAGCCGAACTCGAAGCCTATTTAAAATCATTACCGGCAAGCACACTTGACAAAATTGAATTGATGACCAATCCACCGGCAAAATATGACGCTGCCGGCGGTGCAGGAATTATCAATATCGTTTCCAAAAGATCAAAAACCAAAGGTTTCAACGGTAATCTCACTTCGAGAGTTTCTCAAGGAAAAAGAAGTGGCAATCGTCAAGGGTTGAATTTCAATTATATGAACAATAAAATTAGGCTTTTTGGAAATATTGGCTTTGCAGAACAAAATCCAATTAACGATTTATTTATTTTCAGAAAATTCAAGGACAATTCAGGAAATGCTACCAGTTTGTTTTACCAAAATAGTTTTATTGACACTAAAGTACAATCTAAGAATGCCCGAATCGGTTTGGATTATTATCTTTCAGACAAAACTACGATTGGACTTGGATTGAGTGGTATCTTGAGAAATAACAATCAAAATTCAGATGTACGTAGTGAAATTACGGATGCCAATTCGGTTTTAGATTCTTCCATCATTGCTTACAACAAACAAAAACAAAAATTCAAAAATGGTGGCATTACTCTAAATTTTCGCCATGAATTAGACAGTCTTGGGCAACGTTTAACCGTTGATGTCGATTATTTAAAATATGATACTGCTGTCAAACAAACGTTCAACAATTACATCTATCAACCCGACAATACACTTTCAAGTCAGGATGAATTAAAAGGCGATTTGCCTTCGGACATTGACATTTATTCCTTAAAATCGGATTATACATTACCCATGAAAAACGGTAGTACTTTTGAAGCCGGATACAAAGTCAGCTATACCAAAACCGATAATATAGCCGATTATCGGGATGTTATCAATAACGAAGAAATCCCGAATTACGCTACTAGCAATCATTTCAAATATGATGAGATTATTAATGCGGCCTATGTCAATTTCAGTACCAATTACAAACGCTTTAGTTTCCAAACCGGTTTGCGTGTTGAAAATACTGAATCGAAAGGAAATCAATTGGGCAATATCGAACAACCGGCTTCTAAATTCAAAAGAAACTACACCAATCTTTTTCCGACGGTATATGTACAATATAAGTTGGATTCTATTGGCGATAATTCTTTGGTTATCAATTATGGCAGAAGAATTAACCGACCTTATTTTCAAGACTTGAATCCATTTGTAAGTCCGTTAGACCGATTTACCTTTTATTCGGGTAATCCTTTCTTGAATCCATCATTTGCCAATAATTATGAACTTTCATATCGCTACAAAAGCATTTTCTCAACCACTTTGAGTTATGGCGCTTCCACAGATGACATCTATGAAACCATCGAAATCAATGACGGCATTTATTACAGTCGTCCCGGAAATATTGGTAAAAGTGAATTTTTCAGTCTTAACGCCAGTTTGCAACTTGAATTAAACAAATGGTGGTCAACTAATATTTACAATGAAGTAACCCATACTCGTTACAAAAGCAAATTATATACGGAAGATTTAGAATCGTCAGGAACGTTTTGGAGCATTAACATCAATAACAGTTTTAAATTCCAAAAAGGATGGTCAGCCGAATTGAGCGGAAACTATCACACCGATATTATTTCGGCACAGTTTGTCATATTATCCAGATCAAGTATTAATATTGGTGTGCAGAAAAAAATTCTCCAAGACAAAGCCACCATTAAACTATCGGGTAATGATATTTTTTATTCCAATTTAAATAACGGAATTATCAGAAACCTCCAAAATACTGAAGCCAATTGGAGAAACAAACTCGATAGCCGATTTGTCGCCTTGACTTTTACCTATAGCTTTGGAAAATCATTCGCTCCTAAAAAGCAATATGATGCCAATGGTGCCGAAAGTGAAAAGAACAGGGTAAAAAGCTAGTTTCTTGGTATATTTACAATTAAACCGTCATTTGACGGTTTTTTTTATCTTTGACACTAAAGAAAATAAGATGTACAAAATTCTGGCCCAACTCAACAAACTTCTTTTACCAAGCTTTACTAAGCGCGGCTTAGATTTGGCGAAAGCCAAAAAATGGCAAATGGCTATTATTGCTTGGCGGTATTATGTTACTTGTAAAGCATTGGAATAAACTGATTACAGTATTTATAAAAAAAGAAAAGTCTACATTCTCATGTAGACTTTTTGCTTTTCAGTGACCCCAATTGGATTAAATATCCAGAACAAATTCCGTAGTGGAAATGAAAAGCATTCCACTAAAAAATTGAAATGCTTCTTTTGTGTCTACAAAATCCTTTAAAACCAAACTTTTAGTTTTTTCTAAACACAAAAAAAGCTCACACTTTTGTGTGAGCTTTTCATTCTTAAGTGACCTCGACTGGATTCAAACCAGTAACCTTCTGAGCCGTAATCAGATGCGCTATTCAGTTGCGCCACGAGGCCTTTTTGTGGGTGCAAATATAGTTATATTTGATAAACTTGCAAATCAAATTTGATTTAAAACCTAAAAAAAACGAGTAAACATTAAACTTGTACCGTCTTCCACTTCCCTTTCTTGAAATAATAAAAAGCCAACAAAGCCAAAACCGTTTCAGCCGATGGAATCGCTATAAAAGCACCAAGCGGACCAAAATCTAGATAAACCGCAAGAAACCAAGCCAATGGAATTTGAATCATCCAAAAACAAACGATGTTAATCCAAGTTGGTGTTTTGGTATCGCCTGCTCCATTCAGCGCTTGTATCATCACCATTCCGATACCGTAAAAAACATAACCCAATCCGATGATTCGTAGCGCCTGACTGCCATAAGCCAAAATTACTTTGTCCTCGGTATAAAAACTAATGATGAATTCTGAGAAGCAAACAAAGATTAAAGTCACGAAACTCATAAAAATAATATTGTATTTGGTCGTTAGCAATACGCTTTGTTGTGCACGTTCCGGTTGCTTCGCACCTAAATTCTGTCCCACTAAAGTCGCAGCCGCGTTACTCAATCCCCAAGCCGGTAAAATAAAGAATACCACATTTCTAATCGCAATCTGATAACCGGCACTTGCATCCGTACTTCCGGTTACAGAAACAATATACGTCAGCACAATCCAACTGCCGCTTTGGATAAAAAACTGAAACATGGCCGGTGTTGATATATTCAGCAAGGATTTGACAATCTCTAAATTAGGTTTAAAATAAGTCTTGTATATTTTAATCGATCTACTTTTAAGAAACAAATGATAACATTGATACAAAACACCCGTCGTTCTTCCTATAGCGGTTGCAATCGCTGCGCCTGTTAAACCCAATTCAGGAAACGGTCCGTAACCGTAAATTAATAGCGGACACAAAATAATATTAATAATACTCGCCAACCAAAGACTTCGCATCGCCATCGCAGCATCACCGGCGCCACGGAATATTCCATTAATCAAAAACAATAAAATAATTGCCGGACTGCTCGCAAAAATGATTTGGGCAAAAGTGGTTCCTTCCTTTATTACTTCAGGTTTTGCACCCATTAAAGCCAAAATATCAGCCGCAAAAGTAACGCCCAAAATAGCCACCAAAATAGCTACTATCAAAGAAACCGTAATGGCTTGCGCTCCTGATTTGGAAGCTTCAATTAAATCTTTTTCGCCAACACGTCGAGCTACAATCGCTGTTGCACCGACGCTCAAGCCAATTCCGAGTGTGTAAACCAAAGAAATCACAGCTTCGGTTAAGCCAACTGTCGCCACAGCAATATCAGCATTAGGCAAATGCCCCACAAAATAAATGTCCACTACGGCAAAAACCGATTCCAGACTTAATTCCAAAATCATTGGAATGGACAATAAAAGAATGGCTGTTTTTACATTGCCTTGCGTATAATCGTGTTCTTCTCCCTTAAGCGATTGCTTAATTAGCCGAAAAAGTGTGGTGATTTTGTTTGGTTTGGATGACATTTGAAAATAATTATTGATTTCAAAAATAGCTATTTTAGGAAATGCAAACACAATTTACAAAATTACTTTTCCAAAATATAATATTTTTCGATTACCTTTTTGATGGAAATAAACCCAATTTTATTCAAATCGATTTCGCTTCTTTTAATCCAAATCAGGTCTTGAATTTCATCTTTGGCAGTAATTTCCATCTCTTCTGAATCCAATGAACATTCATAAAAAATATCCATGGTTCGGTAAGCTACCTTTTTATACAAATAATTATTGGGTGAAGTTGTAACATATTTTAATTCCGTCGTAGAAATATACAAACCAATTTCTTCTCTGATTTCTCTACAAGCTGCTTCCTCAGCCGTTTCTCCGGGATCAATAAATCCACCGGGTAAATCGAGTTTGCCTTTGTCGGGATCAACATTTCTTACGGTAAACAAAACTTTGTCTTCATAAGTAAAAACAATCGCAACCGCTGCTGCTATGTTGTGATACAATACAAAATCACAAGTATGGCAGTTGAATTTGAAGTTGTTTTGATAAGTAAAGCTTTGACTGGAGCAATTCGGACAGTAGTTGAAAAAATTAATTTCGTTTGTCATATTAACACTCTGATTAGAAAGGATTGATAGCGTTATAGAACACAGATTTCACAGATTATAATAAATATTGGACGAACTGATTTGTGCTAATTTGTGAAATCTGTGTTTAATTACAATTTTCCAAAAACGGTATTTTCTTGTTCTGTTACTCTGATGAATGTAGTTCTTTTGGTCAATTCTTTCAATTTTGAAGCGCCAACATAAGTACAAGTACTGCGAATGCCACCCAAAATATCATGCAAAGTATCAATCACATCACCTTTGAACGGAACTTGCACCGTTTTGCCTTCACTTGCACGGTATTCGGCAACGCCACCAACGTGTTTTTTCATTGCAGTTTCTGAACTCATACCATAAAATTGTTTGAACTTTTCACCATTGATTTCAATGAGTTTTCCACCACTTTCAGTATGTCCGGCCAACATTCCGCCGAGCATTACAAAATCGGAACCTGCGCCAAAAGCTTTCGCCACATCGCCCGGAATCGCACAACCACCATCGCTGATGATATGTCCGCCTAAACCGTGAGCCGCATCGGCACATTCAATAATAGCAGACAATTGCGGATAACCAACACCGGTTTTGACTCTGGTCGTACAAACCGAACCCGGGCCAATTCCTACTTTGATAATATCAGCACCTTCTAATAACAATTCTTCCACCATTTCACCTGTGACAACATTTCCGGCGATAATCACTTTATCCGGGAATTGTTTTCGCGCTTGACGCAAGAATTCCACAAAATGTTCTGAATAACCATTGGCTACATCAATACAAAGGAATTTTAATTGTGGATTTTGAGTGAATATTTCGTTTATCTTTTTGAAATCGCTTTTACCGGTTCCGGTACTAACGGCAATATAATCTGCAATTTCGCTGGGTGCAGTTTTCATAAAATCATTCCATTGTGCTACTGTATAATGTTTGTGTATCGCCGTAAACAATTTTTCTTTGGCTAAAGCCAATGCCATTTCGAAGGTGCCAACTGTATCCATATTGGCAGCCATAATTGGAACACCTGTCCATAAATGCGTACTATGCAAAAACTTAAATTCTCTTTCCAAAGACACTTGCGCTCTACTGTTTAAAGTCGAACGTTTTGGTCGTATCATTACATCTTTAAAGCCCAGTTTCAGGTCGGTTTCAATTCTCATAAGTCAAAAATTTCATTACAATCAAATGTATTGCTTTTCCACCTTTGGTAATTGAAAAAAAAAGTTTTTTACCGTTAAAATTTATCAACAATTGTTAGCAAGGCATTGCGATTTATTTTAGTAGTTTTACGCATCAATAAATCACTTATGCATTCAGATTATATCGCAGACCAAGAATTCAGAGACGAAGTTTTTAATGACGTTAATACCAAATTCAAGGAGTTTGAAAACTGTACGTTTTACAACATCGATTTCACCGATTGTACTTTTCAAACTGTGACTTTTGTGGATTGTAATTTTTTTGACTGTAATTTTAAAGACACCAAAATCAACTATGTTTCTCTGCGCGGGGTTTGGTTTACCAAATGTAATTTCACCAACGTCAATTTTGCCATGACCGACCAAGTGATTTTTGAGTTTCACTTCAAAGATTGTTTGTTGGATTATGCCCAATTTTATGCATTAAAGATGAAAAAAATGCAATTCATCAACTGCAGTATGATTGCAGTCGATTTTATGGCGAGTGATTTAACCGAAGTTTTATTTGACAATTGCAACTTACGACGAGCTGTTTTTATTGACACTATCGCCAACAAAGCCGATTTTTCAACAAGCTACGATTATGCTTTTGACCCGGAAAAGAATAAAATCAAGAAAGCGGTTTTTTCCACTGATGGATTGAAAGGATTGTTGCAGAAATACGATATAATAGTTAAATAATCTTTCCGTCTTCCATCGTGATTGTCCGTTGAGTTCGGCTTGCAAAATCATTGTCATGAGTTACGACTAATAAAGTTTGGTTGTGATCTTTAGTCAAATGATTGAAAATATCAAAAACGATATCGCTGTTTTTCTTGTCGAGATTTCCCGTAGGTTCATCACCCATAATGATTAAGGGATTGTTGATTAAGGCTCGGGCAATAGCCACACGTTGTTTTTGTCCACCGCTTAATTGGTTGGGCATTTTTAAAGCTTGCTCGTGCATGTCCAATGTTTTCAGATGTTCCATAGCATTGTGCTCAATTTCTTCTTCGGAAAATTTATTGAGTTTCATTCCGGGCAACATCACATTCTTCAGGACATTATATTCCGAAAGCAAATAGTGAAACTGAAACACAAAGCCAATTTTTTCATTCCTGAGTTGAGCCAATGATTTATCTGATTTACCCGTAATCAATTCTTCATTGATAAACAATTGCCCTTCATAATCAGTATCCATAGTAGAAAGTAAATACAGTAAAGTCGATTTTCCACAGCCCGATTTCCCAACAATTGAAACAAATTCTCCGTGATTGATGCTCATGTCGATTGCTTTCAACACCTGAAATTGAATCGGGTCGTAAAAGTATTTGGTCAAGCCTTTAGTTTCGAGTACTTTATTGCTCATCTTACATTTGTATAAATTTTAGCCACAAATATTATTTTAAACTTGTGCTTTCGTGGCTATAATCATTTTCCTCTAATAATTTCCACCGGATCAATTTTACTGGCTTTCAGCGCCGGAAACAAACCGGCAATAAAAGTGGTGACCAAAGCAAATGCAATTCCTATGATATAAAACATTGGATTATAATTAATTGGATAAGTAGAAATGGTTGGAAGTGCCGCTGTGTTGAACGGAATATTGTCAATATTTTTAGTAAACCCAAAACCAAAAATCAGTCCGAAAACGCCACCGGTTAAACCAATAATCATCGAAAGCGAAATAAAAATCCATTTGACATCATTACCGGAAAACCCTGTTGCTTTCAGAATCGCAATACTGTCCATTTTCTCAAAAATCATCATGTTCAAGATATTGTAGATTCCAAATCCAGCGACAATCAGTAATACTATTCCAACGGCATAAGATATAATACTTCTAATGGAACTTCCCGTTTCAAACTGTGAATTGGCCGTTTGGTAGTCAATAGCATCTAGATCAAATTTATTATGGAATTCCATTGCTACTGTAGGCGCGGAAGTAATATCGTGTAATTTTATTTGTATGTCTGTGATATAGTTAGTGGCTTCTCCTAATAATTTTTGGGCTGTTGCCAAAGAAGTATAACTACTAACATCATCTATTTCAGCAATTCCTATTTGGGATATACCTACAATTTTTAACGATGCTAGATTTCCTTTGGCAGTAGTGATTTTTATGATATCGCCCTGAACCAAGAGCATTTTGTCGGCTAATCCTTTACCAATAATTATACTGTTGTTTTGATCTAAATCGGCTATTGTTCCTTCAATAATATAATCGCTGAGTGTGAATAATTTTTCTTCTGCAAGAACATCAATTCCGTTAATTACGCCTGATATTTCTATAGTACCCGAATTAAAAAAAACAGGTGTAGTTATTTTTGGCGCTACATCAATAATGCGATGGTCTTGTTTTAAATAATGAATAATAGCTTTGCTATTGTATATTGATTTTCCCCTGTCTTTTGGCTTTATGGAAGAAATGAAATTAATGTCATTTTTATATTTTTCAGATAACATTATCGGTTGATTTTCAGAAGGTTTAATCTCGTTATATAAACGAACATGTGGCGTTCTATTGAGCATCAATCCGTCTAGTAAATCATTCAAACCATTCATAAAACTCACAAGAGAAATGAACATGGCTATCCCAAAAGTTACTCCTACAGCGGCGACAATCGTTTGTTTAAGTCTTGCTCGAAGTAAGTGAAATGCAATATTTAAAATGAGTTTAAAATTCACTACTTAGGTTTATAGATGGTTTCTGTTGGTGTTAATCCGTCCAAAATTTCCACCTTCTGATAATCGCTCAATCCAATTTTTACTTTGCGTTTTTCATCACCATTGACCAATACGTATTCATTATCTACCAAATAACTTTTGGGAATGGTTAAAGCCTCTTGTTTGGTCTGAATAATAATATTGGCTTCTGCCGTAAGATTAGGATACAATTTTACCGGTGGATCAGTAAAATGGGCTTCTATTTTAAAGGTTCGAGAACGCTCGTCCATAATCGGATAAATTTTATCAACTATAGCTTCAAAAGCTTTGCCTTTGTAACTGTCCATGGTTACGGCTAATTTTTGTCCCAATTTTACACGAACCATGTCATTCTCATCAACATCCAATTCGAGTAAGTAGGTGTTTTTTTCTCCAATTATAGCCAACGGTGTTTGCGGATTAATCAAAGTACCTTCTTTTACCAAAACATCAAATAATTCTCCAGTTATGGCACTCTTTACAATAAAGTCGCTTTGAGATTTTTCATTGATTTTAAGATTGATATTATTTCTGCTTTGCTCATTTTTTAATTGAGATTTTAGTTGAGATAATTGCTTTACGGCGGCTTCATAATTGGATTTTGAGTTTTTATAAGCCAATTCTACACGCTCATAATCCACTTCCGATATGACATTGTATTGCTTGATATTTTTATTTCGGTTGTAGATAGACAAATCTAAAGCGAGTTTGTCTTTGGCAGCTTGAACTTTGGTTTCCATTTCAGCAATTTTATCCTGAATGTAACGGTTGTTTTCATTACTCAATTGGTAAGCCAATCGGGCATTCTCCGTATTCAATGCGGCTTTATCGCTTTCAATTTGAAACAAAGATTGCCCTTTTCCAATGGTTTGTCCGGCCGTAACATTGATTTTTTGCAACACACCACTAACAGTTGAATAAACTGTATATTGATTTTCAGACTTTACAACTCCGGATGAATAAACGCTTTCGGTTATGTTGCCTTTTGTCGGCTGAATTTGACCATCGTCCTTTTTGGAACATGAAACAAATATGAAGAAAGAAGATAAACAGAGAACTTTCAGCAATTTCATTAAATTTTGGTATTTGTGAATTTTGTCTTTCAAATTTACAACAATTGACTCGTTCAAAGCCTAACATTTATCATAAAAAAACCTCCAAAAGCGAACTCTTGAAGGTTTGATTTTATCAATATTTGAAGTGATTAATAAACAAAAATCGCTCTTTCACTCATCATGTCATTTACTTCATCTCCGATTTCGGCCAATAATTCTTCATTGGTCGAATTCATCAACACTCTATCGATTAAATCCACTATGGTTTCCATATCGTTTTCTACTAAACCACGAGTTGTAATCGCTGGTGTTCCAACGCGAATTCCCGAAGTCACAAAAGGTGATTTATCATCAAATGGGACCATGTTCTTATTCACGGTGATTTCGGCTTTACCTAAAGCAATTTCGGCATCTTTTCCTGAAATATTTTTGTTTCTTAAGTCAATCAGCATCATGTGATTGTCTGTTCCGCCTGAGATTAAGTGGTAACCTCTTTTAACGAATGCTTCCGCCATCGCTTTGGCATTTTTCTGTACTTGCATCGCATAAGCGAAGAACTCATCTGATAGAGCTTCACCAAAAGCTACAGCTTTCGCCGCAATAATATGTTCCAATGGACCGCCTTGATTTCCAGGAAAAACCGACATATCTAAAACGTGTGACATCATTCTGACTTCACCTTTTGGCGTAGTTAAACCCCATGGATTTGGAAAATCTTTCCCCATCATAATCATTCCGCCTCTTGGTCCGCGCAATGTTTTGTGAGTGGTTGTGGTAACTATATGACAATGTGGAATTGGGTCATTCATTAATCCTTTGGCAATTAAACCGGCTGGATGTGAAATATCGGCTAATAATAAAGCGCCAACGCTATCCGCAATTTCTCTGAAACGTTTGAAATCCATATCACGAGAATACGCAGAAGCTCCTGCAATAATCATTTTTGGTTGCTCTTTGGTCGCAATTTCTTGGATTTTGTCATAATTCAACATTCCGGTTTCTTGTTCAACACCATAAAAACTTGGCGAGTACAATTTTCCTGAAAAATTCACAGGAGAACCATGTGTTAAGTGTCCACCGTGAGACAAATCGAATCCTAAGATTTTATCTCCCGGTTTTAAACAAGCTGCAAAAACAGCGGTATTGGCTTGTGAACCAGAGTGTGGTTGTACGTTTACATAGTCGGCACCAAATAAAGCTTTTGCTCTATCGATGGCGATTTGTTCAATCACATCTACTACTTCGCAGCCACCGTAATATCTTTTACCTGGATAGCCTTCAGCATACTTATTTGTCAATACAGAACCTGCTGCTTCCATTACCTGATCACTCACAAAGTTCTCAGAGGCAATAAGTTCAATTCCGTGAATTTGTCTTTCTTGTTCTTCAAGAATTAAGTCAAAAATTTGTTCGTCGCGTTGCATTTGAAATTATTTCGTTAAATTGAGGTCAAAATTACAAAAATCGTTTGTTAAATTAATAGTTAATGATATATTTGATTGCTAATTTTTCAACAACTAAATCAACACAATCATGCCCATTACTACTAACAATCCCATCCGCAAATCTTGGCTTACAGTCCCTGAAAACAGTGACTTCCCAATTCAAAACATTCCTTTTGGTGTATTCTTAACGAAAGAAGATGTTATCACTATTGGAACCAGAATTGGTGATTATGCTATCGATTTGGGTGCTTTACAACAACTTAATTATTTTGAAGGCATCGATTTGACTGATGATATGTTTATGCAAGACACGCTAAACGATTTTATTTCCGACGGCAAAAAAACATGGCGTTTGGTTAGAAACCGAATTGGCGATATTTTCGACAGCAATAATCCAAAACTAAGAGACAACGAAGAACACAAAGAAATCGTAATTTTCAAAATGGAAGATGTTGAAATGCAACTTCCGGTTTTAATTGGCGATTACACCGATTTTTATTCCAGTAAAGAACACGCTACTAACGTTGGCAAAATGTTCCGTGATCCTGCAAATGCTTTATTGCCCAACTGGCTGCATATTCCGGTTGGTTATCATGGAAGAAGTTCTACGATTATTCCATCTGGAATTCCGATTCACAGACCAATGGGACAGACTTTGCCTAATGGTGAAACTTCACCTGTTTTTGGTCCGTCACGATTAGTAGATTTCGAATTAGAAACCGCTTTTATCACGACCGATGCCAATATCATGGGAGAAAATATCCCGGTGACAGAAGCTGAAGATTATATTTTCGGAATGGTTTTGCTCAACGATTGGAGTGCACGTGATATTCAAAAATGGGAATATGTGCCACTAGGACCATTCCTAGCCAAAAACTTTGCCTCGTCAATTTCACCTTGGATTGTAACTATGGATGCTTTGGAACCATTCAGATGTAAAGGACCAAATCAAGAACCAATGCCGCTTCCCTATTTGCAACAAAAAGGAAAAAATGCGTTCGATATTAATTTGGAAGTTTATATTGAACCTGAAAATGTAGAACCAAGTTTGGTTTCTAAATCCAATTTCAAGTATATGTATTGGTCCATGTCACAGCAATTGGCACATCACACGTCTAACGGTTGTCGCGTAAATTCAGGTGATATGATGGGTTCTGGAACAATTTCGGGTCCAACACCGGATAGTTTTGGCTCTATGCTCGAATTAACTTGGGGCGGAAAAAATCCTATCATAATGAATGACGGTACCGAACGTAAATTTATCAACGATAATGATACCGTGACTATGAAAGGGTATTGCCAAAACAGTACGATTCGAATTGGTTTTGGTGAAGTTTCTACAAAACTATTACCGCCATTCGTTAGAAAATAATCCTTCGACATCCCGATAGTTATCGGGACAGGATGACAAACACCCGAGGCGCAGCCGACTCGAAGCTTTAGCTGAACTGGCGAAGCAATTGTATGGAGCGTAGCGGAATAAAACACAAACAACAATACAATTTAATCTAAAATGAAAAACACTGCTTTATCACACATTCATGAAAATTTAGGAGCCAAAATGGTACCATTTGCGGGTTACAACATGCCCGTACAATATGAAGGTGTAAATGCCGAACATGAAACCGTAAGAAATGGCGTGGGCGTTTTTGACGTTTCACACATGGGTGAGTTTTTGCTTTCAGGAGAAAACGCGCTGGCACTAATTCAAAAAGTAACTTCTAATGACGCTTCGGTTCTCGAAATCGGGCGTGCGCAATATTCTTGTTTGCCTAATAATGACGGCGGAATTGTAGATGATTTAATCGTTTACCGAATGAAAGAAGACCAATATCTATTGGTAGTCAATGCGTCAAATATCGACAAAGACTGGAATTGGATTTCAACTCACAATGATTTAGGTGTTGACATGAGAAATATTTCAGAAGACTATTCATTGTTAGCGATACAAGGACCAAAAGCCGTGGAAGCGATGCAATCCTTGACTTCTATCAACTTATCTGAAATCAAATATTATCATTTTAAAGTAGCTGATTTTGCCGGAGTTTCCGACGTTATTATTTCTGCAACTGGTTATACCGGTTCAGGCGGATTTGAAATTTATTGCAAAAATGCTGATGCGGAAAAAGTTTGGAACAAAGTATTCGAAGCCGGTGCTGCTTTTGGCATCAAGCCAATTGGTTTAGCAGCTCGTGATACTTTGCGTTTGGAAATGGGATTCTGTTTGTACGGAAATGATATCAATGATACGACTTCTCCTTTAGAAGCCGGTTTAGGTTGGATTACCAAATTCACCAAAACTTTTACCAATTCAGAAAACCTTTTAAAACAAAAAGAAGCCGGTGTTACCCGCAAATTAATTGGTTTCGAATTAATAGAAAGAGGTATTCCGCGTCATGACTACGAAATCGTTGATGCTGACGGAAATAATATTGGAATAGTAACTTCGGGAACTATGGCACCATCTTTAGGTAAAGGAATTGGAATGGGTTATGTTAAAACTGAATTTGCAGCGGTTGACAGCGAGATTTATATCCAAATCAGAAACAATAAAGTAAAAGCGAAAGTGGCCAAATTGCCCTTTTACAAAAAATAATTAAGGTGAACCGATTCTTAGTATGCTTAGGACTTTTTCCTCTTTTTCTTTTTGGTCAAAGAGAAAAAAATCCTTGCGAAACCTTATCAAGAATCAATGCACTCATTCAAGAATACCATTATAGCACTAAACCGATAGACGACAGTTTATCGGTTTATGTTTTTAAAACATTTCTAAGTCGGTTAGATGAGGAAAACCGACTATTTATAGAGCCCGAAATCAAAGCACTACAAAAACACGAGCTTACAATTGACGATTATCTCAAAGAAAAAGATTGCAGTTTTTTAGATGATTTCTACACGGCTTATACTAAAACCGTTACACGGTATAAAACATTATTGGAAAGTGTCAAGAATGAACCTTTTCCTTTAAGTAGCACAGAAAAAGTCCAATTCTCCAAAGATGCTTTTCCTTATGCCAAAGACGAAGCAGAATTAAAGCATCTGTACAAAAAAAGAATTTTGTTCAATACGCTTCGTGATGTAGCGGAATTAAGTACCAATAAAGATTCGCTAAAAGCCAACTTTGAAACATTAGCCGCCATCAGTAAAGCGAAGGTTTTAGACAAAAACGAATGCAAAATCAGAAGCTACGAACTCACCAAAGAAGAGTTTAATTCGGCTTTCTTTACCGTTTTTTGCTCCTATTTTGACCCACATACTGATTATTTCTCCCAAAGCGATAAATCGTCTTTTTATTCCACGGTAAGTTCAGACAATTTGACTTTTGGTTTATACATTTCTATGACCGAAAAGGACGAAATGACTGTTGACGAAGTTTTACCGGGAAGTTCGGCCTATTTTACGGAGAAAATTGATAAAGGCGATCAATTATTAAAAGTCAAACACAAAAACGACGAATACGAGATTGCCTGCTCATCAATGAAAAAAATTGATGAAATTATTACGTCAAACGAATACAAAACTGCCGATTTTACTTTTAGAAAAAAAAGTGGCGAAGTGTACAGTGTTCGCTTGAACAAAAAGATAATGAAGGATTACCAAAACAATGTCTTCAGTTTCAAAATAAAGGCAGAAAATGCGACCATTGGCTACATCCGAATTCCGAGTTTCTATGCTACTTTCGAAAACGGAAAATCGAGTGCGAGCAATGATGTTGCCAAAGAAGTGTACAAACTTCAAGAAGACAATATCGACGGTATTATCATCGATGTAGAAAACAATGGCGGCGGTTCAATGGAAGAAGCGATTAAATTGTCGGGATTGTTTATTGATTTCGGACCATTAGCAGTGATGAACAACAATAAAAACAAAAAGGAAATCCTGAAAGACATGCGCCGCGGCACTATTTATGACGGACCAATTGTAGTCATGGTTAACGGATTTTCGGCTTCTGCCAGTGAGTTTTTTGCCAATGCTATGCAAGATTACAATCGCGCGCTATTGGTTGGCAATCGTACTTTAGGAAAAGCTTCTATGCAAAGAATATTTCCTTTAGATGATGACAATCAAGAGTTTTTAAAATTGACCTTGGAAAAATTTTATCGCATTACCGGGAAAAGCAATCAATATTCAGGAATCATTCCCGATATTGAAATTCCGTTGTTGTTTGACAAGCAAATGCCACGAGAAGACAGCAATAAAACTGCTTTACCCAATGATGAAATCAGCGTTATCGTCAAGTACAATCGATTGAGTAATGAAATCAAAGACGAACTGATTGCCTTGAGTAAAAAACGCATTGAACAAAGCCAAACCGCTAAAGAAATTGAAGCATTAAACGCCAAAATCAATCCGTTATACGATAATGATTTGCCACCTATTTTGTTGCAATTTGACACCGTTTTTGATGACGTCAACAGCATAAACAAACTTTGGAAAACCATCAAATTGAACGGCGAAAAAGAATTGCCTATAACCGTTGAACAAAATTCCATTGACTTAGAAAACCAACAATTTGATGAGTACTTAAAGAGTTTTAATACTGAAAGAATCAAAGACATCAAACATAACTATCATATTTTGGAAGCCGTAAACATACTAAATGATGTTAAAAACATAAAACCTTAACTTTATGAAAATCAAAATACTATTAGCCATTACATTTTTTATTAGTTTAAATTTAAAAGCACAGGAATTCAAGTCTCCGGTTGACTATTTAAGCTACATCGGCAAAGAGCAAGAGAACATTTCTAAAAGCATGTGGAAATACACTTCTGCCGTTGCCCATTCTAAAAGTGCACGTCGCATTGACAACACCAGAAAACTTTTGGTGAAAAGTATCCAAACCGCCAACAAAAAAGTCAGCGTGCTAAAAGACGGTTACCAAGGCGATGTGGAATACCGAAATCAAGTCATTGAATTTTTAAATATCTCAGAGAAAAACATCAACGAAGAATACGATAAAATCATCAACATGCAAGAAGTCGCTGAGCAATCCTATGACTTGATGGAAGCCTTTATCATGACGCGTGATTTGGTCAATAAAAAAATCGATGCCGAATATGACAAAGTCAGTCTGGCGCAAAAAACATTCGCCGCTAAATACAAAATCAATCTAACTGAAGACGTAAGTGAATTGGGTAAGAAGATGAAAATTTCAGGTGAAGTTTTTGATTACCACACGCAATTGTACCTAATCTTCTTCAAAACCAATATCACCGATTTGTATCTGTCGCAAGCCATTGAAAAAAAAGACCTAGGCGCTATTCAGCAAAACAGCAGCGCTTTGATTCAGTATGCCGAGGAAGGTTTGGAAAAACTAAAAGCTATCAAACCCTATAACGGCGACAACACTATGGTTTTAATCACCAAAAAAGCTTTGGATTATTATAAAAAGGAAGCACAACAATTTTCTCCAAAAGTTGTAGATTTCTTGATGTTCAACGAAAAATTTGATTCTGCCAGAAAATCATTGGAATCCAAATCAGACAAAGACAGAACCAAAGAAGAAATCGAGAATTACAATGGGATGGTCAAACAAATCAACAAGGAAATAGACAATTACAATAAAATCAGCAACTCGAATTTACAAGAGAAAAACACCATAATCAGTAATTGGAATGCTACCGGAGACAATTTCATCTCAGGTCATGTTCCTCAAGGTTAATTTGTAGTTTCTATTGTTTGCAATAACCGAATAAACCGTTATTTTTGCACTCGCATGAGGTCAAGATGACCGAACTGACGAAGTAAAATAAAAACATTCTATCAGAAATGGGAAGAGCATTTGAATTTAGAAAAGGAAGAAAAATGAAGCGTTGGTCAGCGATGGCCAAAGCCTTTACACGTATTGGAAAAGACATCGTCATGGCGGTGAAAGAAGGCGGACCAAACCCGGAAGCCAATTCTCGTTTGAGAGCCGTAATGCAAAACGCAAAGTCGGCGAATATGCCGAAAGAAAACGTAGAACGCGCGATTAAAAAAGCTACCGACAAAGACACGGCCAACTATAAAGAAGTCCTTTTTGAAGGTTATGCACCTCACGGAATCGCTATCTTAATCGAAACCGCTACCGACAATAACAACAGAACAGTGGCGAACGTTAGAAGTTATTTCAACAAATGCAACGGCACTTTGGGAACGCAAGGTTCGGTAGAATTTATGTTCGACCATACTTGTAATTTCAGAATTCCAAACAACAATATCGATATTGAGGAGATGGAATTAGAATTCATCGATTTCGGTGCCGAAGAAATCTTCGCCGATGAAGACGGAATCCTAATCTACGCGCCTTTCGGAAGTTTTGGAGCGATTCAAAAAGAATTGGAAAGCCGTGGTATTGAAATTCTATCATCAGGATTTGAAAGAATTCCGCAAATCACCAAAAAGTTAACCGAAGCCGAAATGGCCGACGTAGAAAAACTAATCGAGAAAATCGAGGAAGATGATGACGTGATGAATGTGTATCATACGATGGAAGAGTAATTAGACTTCTTAGATTTTTAGATTATTAGATAGAAACGCTGGGCTTTGCTTGGCGTTTTTTGTTTTTAGGAGCAGAACGTTTCGGCTTTCTTTTACTACTGTTCCCGCTATCCGCACTACGCGGTAGTTTGCTCCTATCGGGGCTAGAATTAGGAATCTGCAACTGTATTGTGAAAGCAGTTGAGATTATTTGTTATATTTGATTAACCTCTATTTTAAATAACCTGAAACTTTAAATCATCTTTATGAAAGTAAAAAATATTTTATTACTACTATTTGCTATTAACATTGCGTCAGCACAGAAAATCGAAACCATTAAGATTCCAAAAGGAGTTGTTTATAATTATTGTGATAATAAAATAATTGAAAAGACAAAAAAAATGATTACCAGTAATATTGGTAATGGTAATGATTACTCCTTACTACAAAAGACTCTTATTGTTGGTCCTGTATTATGGAGTAGGTTTAAAGATTATAAAAAAATACAAGGGATTGAAAAAGGCAAAGTATCCTTTCATGTTGATGATTTGATATTAGAAGGCAAAATGAGTCAGAATCTCGATGATTCAAAAATAATCTGGGATGAATTTAGGAAAGAAGTAACCGGAGATTATATAATTAGAAAAGCTAATGAACAAGAATTAAAATACTATTGGTCTGTCATTTCATTTGATATTGATGAACCGTTATTGATTGTAGAAACAAAAAACCACAACTATATTTTGAATGTTTTAAAAAAGGATTTGAAGCTTATGTGGTTAGATGAAGTACCTCCTGTAAACGAGAAACCAAAAGATTTAGTGGATTCTAAGGTCAAAATGTATCGAGATGGAAAAGAAATAGATTCAATTTCGAAAGGCGTAAAAGAAACTAAACTTGAGAAAATTATTTTATTGAACACAGATGCTGAACTAAAAGAAAACAGTTCTATTGAAGATATCAGTGAAATTATGACTAAAACGAATTCCATTTTTGAAGAGCTCTTCAAAAATTCTGACAAACCAGGAAAAATTATGGTTCAGTTTGAATTAGGAAAAATTGAAAATAAAATAGAATTTGCCGTTAGAGATGAATTAGATTTAGAGATCATGAAAGAATTTGAAAGAAGAATAAATGCTGAAAAATATCCAATCAAAATTCAATTAATTTATAAAGTAAACTCTTTTGATGATACAGAATAAAAAAATACCAAAACTTCTGGTATTAAGTAATCGATAGTATTAACCAAAAACGCCAGCAAATGCTCGGCGTTTTCTATATCTAAAAATCTAACTATCTAATAATCTAACTATCTAATAGTCTAACAATCTATTTAATAAACTCAACCTTCTGCACTTCTTCCGCATTAATGCTGTCAAAGAAACCTTGCTCATTCATCCAGTCGTCGCTGAATACTTTGCTCATATAACGAGAACCGTGATCCGGGAAAATGGCGATAACATTACTGTTTTCGTCAAACTCACCATCAGCGGCATATTGTTTAATCGCTTGCATCACCGCACCCGAAGTGTAGCCGACAAACAATCCTTCTTTTTTAGCAATTTCTCTGGTGGTGTGTGCACTTTCTTCATCGGTCACTTTCATGAAATGATCGATAGCGTCGAAGTCGGTGGCAGTTGGGATTAAGTTTTTCCCTAAACCTTCTATTCTGTATGGGTAAATTTCATTGGCATCAAACTCTTTGGTTTCGTGGTATTTTTTCAATACTGAACCAAATGCATCAACTCCTAAAATTCTAATGTTTGGATTCTGTTCTTTCAAGAACTTTGCCGCTCCTGAAATGGTTCCTCCGGTTCCACTACACGCAATCAAGTGGGTAATTTTTCCGTTGGTTTGTTCCCAAATTTCCGGACCGGTTGATTTGTAGTGCGCATCAATATTCAATTGGTTAAAATACTGATTGATATAAATTGAACCTTTGGTCTCTTCGTGCAAACGCTTGGCTACATTGTAGTAAGAACGCTCATCATCGGCAGAAACATGCGCCGGACAGACATACACTTTGGCACCTAAAGTGCGCAACATGTCTATTTTATCTTTTGAAGATTTAGAACTCACCGCCAAGATACAGTTGTATCCTTTGATGATGCTGACCATAGCCAAACTGAATCCGGTGTTACCCGAAGTTGTTTCAATAATAGTATCACCAGGCGTTAAAATGCCTTGTTTTTCTGCTTCTTCAATAATATATAATGCAATCCTGTCTTTGGTGGAGTGACCAGGGTTGAAAGCTTCAACCTTAGCATAAAAATTTCCCTGTAAAGATTCTGTAATTTTATTAAGTCTAATAAGAGGCGTATTCCCTATTAAACTTAACACATTATCGTGAGCTTTTATATTTTCTTTCATAAAATAAATTAGTCAAGGCGTATTTATGAAGCCGTTTTACACACTTCTAAACGTTGCAAATTTAATAAAATATTTTTAACTATCTTTTTATTCCTTCTAAATCTAACAAAAAACTGTATTCTTTGGCGATTTCCTTAATGGCTTCAAACCTTCCCGAAGCACCTCCATGACCTGCTTCCATGTTGGTATCCAAATACAATTGGTTATTATCTGTTTTCATAACTCTTAATTTGGCCACCCATTTCGCTGGTTCCCAATATTGTACCTGAGAATCGTGCAATCCTGTCGATACATACATATTCGGATAATCTTGCGCCACTACATTATCATAAGGCGAATACGAAAGCATATAATTATAATATTTCTTCACATTCGGATTGCCCCATTCGTCATATTCGCCTGTCGTTAATGGGATTGTATCGTCTAACATCGTCGTTATTACGTCCACAAACGGTACTTGGGCAATGACTCCGTGGTACAAAGATGGTGCCATGTTGACTATTGCGCCTATCAAAAGTCCGCCGGCAGAACCGCCTTCCGCATATAAATGTTTCGTGGATGTATACTTAGCGTCAATCAAAAATTGCGAACAATCAATGAAATCGGTAAATGTATTTTTCTTTTTCAACAGCTTTCCGTCTTCATACCATTGTCGGCCTAAATCCTCACCACCGCGAATGTGTGCAATGGCAAAAATAAATCCTCTGTCCAATAACGTCAATCGCACTGAAGAGAAATAACAATCCATCGTAGCGCCATACGAACCGTAAGCATACAAAAGCGTTGGATTGTTCCCATCTTTCTTAATGCCTTTACGATAAACCATAGAAATCGGTACTTGCGTTCCGTCTTTGGCTTTCGCCCAAAGTCTTTCTTCGGTATAATTGTTTTTATCGAATTGTCCACCCAAAACTTCGTGTTCTTTCAACAAGGTTTTGGTTTTGGTTTTCATATTAAAATCAAACACCGATGATGGTGTTGCCAGCGATTGAAAGCTAAAGCGAAGGATTTCGGTATCAAAATCGAGATTGGTTGTCGTATACGCCGTATATGTTTCACTGTCGAAAGGCAAATAGTATTCTCCTACTCCATTCCATGGCATGATTCGAATTTGATTCAAACCATTAGCGCGTTCGGCAACGACTAAGTAATCTTTGAAAATATCAATATCTTCCAATAATACATCCTCGCGATGCGCAATCACATCTACCCAATTTTCCTTGGTGGTATTGTTTTCGGATGTTTTCATCAACTTAAAGTTGGTGGCCTTGTCTTTATTGGTTACGATATAAAAATGGTCTCCAAAATGCGACATCGAATATTCTAACCCGCGAGTTCGTTTCTGAAAAATCGTAAATTTAGCATCCGGCGTAGCCGATAAAACAGTTCGGTATTCTGTCGTTAGCGTACTGTTAGAATTGATGATAATGTATTTCTTCGATTTTGATTTGTAAACCGAAACATCAAAAGTTTCATCTTTTTCGAAATAAACCAACTTGTCTTTATCAGAAGTGGTTCCGATTTTGTGCTTGTAAATTTTATCCGAACGCAGCGTTTGCTCGTCTTTTCGAGTATAAAATAAAGTTTTGTTATCACTCGCCCAAGTGGCGCCACCGGTAGTGTTTTCAATCTTTACGGGAAGTATTTCTCCGGTTTGAAGGTTTTTGATTTGAATGTTATATTGTCTTCTCGAAACGGTATCGGTTCCAAAACTAGCCCAAACATTGTCTTCGCTAATACTCAATCCGGCTAAGTTGAAATAAGTAAAGCCTTTTGCCATTTCATTGCAATCGAACATGATTTCTTCTTGGGCTTCCAAATTCCCTTTTTTGCGAGAATGAATCGGATAATCTTTGCCTTTTTCAAAACGCGTGATATAGTAATAACCATTATAGAAATAAGGCACCGATTCGTCGTCTTCCTTAATTCGGGCTTTCATTTCTTCGAATAAAGCCGCCTGAAAATCTTTGGTATGTGCAGTCGATTGTTGATAATACTCGTTTTCTTGATTAAGATAATCAATCACTTCCGGGTTTTCCCTTTGGTTTAACCAATAATAATTATCGGTACGAACATGTCCGTGTTTTTCCAACGCATGTGGAACAATAGTAGCTTTTGGCGGTAATAGTGGTGTTTTGGGCATCGATATAATTTTATCAACTACAAAAATAACCATTCTACACGCGTAGATTTTAGTTTTTAAAGGAAGTTATAAACTTAAGAATTAACAAATATTTGCTAATTTGGCTAACTAAAAATAAAGTGTGTACCTAAAACGATTCTTGTTACCAATTTGGTTATTGTTCGCAAACCTGAGTTTTGCCCAACATTGTGGTTGGGATGGTACGTATATGTTTAGCGTAAAAGTAACTGACAGTACAGGAAATCCTATTGAAAACTTGAAATTAACTTTGCTGGATAGTATCGGAAATCCGATGGTAATAAAGGATTATTCGAAATATTACCAAAAACGATTTGAAGGTTACGGCATAAATGATACGCTGATTTTCAATCAAAATCTGACAGAAATTAAGAATACGGATAACGATTACAAAACCAGGCATTTGAAAATCGCAAAAAAAGATTATTATCTGTTTGTTCCTTATGCTTATTCCGAAAACAAATCGGAATTTTATCAAATCAGAATTGAAGATCCATCAAAGCGATTTTATTCTAATGTGGGTGCTGTTTTTACTGATGCCATTATTGGTTTGTGTGCCGATTATAGAAAGAATACTGAAGATAAAAAAGTAACCTTTACCCTATCTAAAAGAAAGGAATATTTGTTTTCTCAGCTAAAATTAATGGATGTTATCAAAGACAAACAAAAAATAAAATCATTAGAAGAAAAAACAGATTATCCTAAATACAAAAACTTTTTTGTTGCCAATTATATAGACCAAACCAACACCAATTTTGTGGGATTGTTTCAAAAGAAAGGATCAAAATGCCTTGTTTATTGTTTAACTTACAACACTGAGATTTCCATTAATGATTTTGACAATAATAGACTGACTTTTAATGATGGATATCATTTTGGTTCCAGAGAACATTTTGAAGCAACCAATACTTTTGGATTGGTCAATCTGAAAACGCTGCAATCCGTTTCATTTAAAACATTTATAAAAGACGAAAACTGGTCCGAAGATGGTGGCGAAGATTTACAAGAATGCACTTCAACTATTGAGATTATAAACGACAAAATAATCATCAAAAAATCACATACACCCAACTACATCAAAGGTTTTGAAGGCGATTGCATTGAGGAAGGTGACTATAAAATCACCAAAGAAAAATTAATCAAACTGTAATTTAAAAGCTGATTTTTCCTAACGCTTCCAAAACATATTCATGCATCACTTGACGGTAATCTAAATGGGTAACCATACGCAATTTCCCTTGTCCCATCGAACTGATTAGAATGCCTTTGGCTTTCAATTTTTCAATGACATCTTTTTCGTTCAACGTCTTTTTAACTTCAAAAATCAGAATGTTGGTTTCTGCAGGTTCTACTTTTTCAACCCAAGACAATTGCTGCAAGGCTTGCCCTAACTCCTTAGCTCTTCTGTGGTCGTCCGTCAATCGGTTGATGTTATTGTGCAAAGCATAAATGCCGGCTGCCGCCAAATATCCCGATTGGCGTAAGTTACCACCAAATATTTTTCGAACACGCAAAGCTTTATGCATCGTCTCCGAATCAGAAATCAAAACCGAACCAATCGGCGCACCTAATCCTTTAGAAAAACAAACTGAAATCGTATCGAATAGTTCTCCGAACTGCTTTGGATGTTGCTTTTTTTCCACAATAGCATTCCACAAACGCGCGCCGTCTAAATGGTATTTTAAATTATTATCAACACAAACTTGCTTGATTTTTTTTAGTTCATCCAAATCATAACAAGCGCCGCCGCCTTTGTTCGTCGTGTTTTCAATACTGACCATTTTGGATAATGGTGCATGATAAAACTCAGGATCATTAATGCCGGCTTTGACTTGCTCAGCCGTAATCATACCACGGTTTCCGTCTAATAAATTAAAATTCGCACCACTATTAAATGACGCGCCGCCGGCTTCGTACAAATGAATGTGCGACCATTTATCGCAAATAATTTGGTCTCCGGGATTGGTATTCAATTTAATCGCCGTCTGATTGGCCATCGTTCCCGACGGAAAAAACAAAGCCGCTTCTTTCCCAAATAAATTGGCTACCATTTTTTCAAAAGCATTAACGGTTGGGTCTTGTTTGAACACGTCATCGCCTACTTTGGCGTTGAACATGGCTTGCAACATTTCGGGTGAAGGTTTGGTTACGGTATCACTGATTAAATTAATTTCCATATTTTATGAAGATAGCTTACTTTCGCATTATATTTATTTGAAGCTAATCCCGCTATTCGCTGCAATTCCCGATAAACAAAAACTACGGCAGTAGCCTTGTTTTTCTAAATCGGGAGATTTTCACTACTATCGGGGCTAGGGTTCAATTGTAAACCACAAAACTACATTATTTATGACAAATACCGAACAAATTAAAGGTATTGTGGAGCGCCTTGGTGCGTTGAGGAGGTATCTTTGACATTGATGCCAAGCTTATAGAAATTACCAACGAAGAGGAAAAAACCTTTGCGCCCGACTTTTGGAACAACGCCAAGGAAGCCGAAATCATTGTCAGAAACTTGCGCTCCAAGAAAAAATGGGTGGAAGATTTTGAAAAAGGAAATGCCATGGCAGAAGAGCTTCAAATGGTGTACGAATTTTTCAAAGACGGCGATGCTACCGAAGCAGAACTCGACGAACAATACGAACTAACCAATACCCATATCGAAAGTTTAGAATTCAAGAACATGCTTTCGGATGAAGGTGACAGTTTGAGTGCGGTGCTGCAAATTACAGCCGGTGCCGGCGGAACCGAAAGTTGTGATTGGGCTTCCATGTTGATGCGTATGTATCTCATGTGGGCAGAAAATCAAGGCTATAAAGTCAAAGAACTCAACTTCCAAGAAGGCGAAGTAGCCGGAATCAAAACCGTGACTTTAGAAATCGAAGGCGATTATGCTTTTGGTTACTTAAAAGGCGAAAACGGCGTGCATCGTTTGGTGCGTATTTCGCCTTTTGACAGTAATGCCAAACGCCATACTTCCTTTGCTTCTGTTTATGTTTATCCTTTGGTGGATGATACGATTGAAATTGAAATCAATCCGGCTGACATAGAAATTATCACTTCACGTTCGAGCGGCGCCGGTGGACAAAACGTAAATAAGGTTGAAACCAAAGTACAGTTGTTTCACAAACCAACGGGAATACAGATTCAGTGTTCGGAAACGCGTTCGCAACAAGACAACCGCCAACGTGCGATGCAAATGTTGAAATCGCAGTTGTATGAAATTGAGTTGAAAAAGCAACAAGCCCAACGTAGCGACATCGAAGCCGGAAAAATGAAAATCGAATGGGGTTCACAAATCCGAAACTATGTAATGCATCCGTATAAATTGGTTAAAGATGTTCGTTCAGGTTATGAAACCAGCGATGTTGACGGCGTAATGAATGGAAATTTAGACGAATTTTTGAAAGCTTATCTAATGATGATGGGACAAAAAGAAGAGGAATAAGCAGACTTTCTGTTTTGGATAATTAGGATATTCAAATCCATTTTCAGTTATTTGAGAACTATAACCAACCAAAACCACTATGGCTTCATTCACCATTCAAGAAATCAACGATGTAATACTAGGAGAAATCGTAGGCAATACATCGCATAAAATTACGGCTCCGGAACAATTAGACAGCGCAACGGAAACCGAAATGTCTATTATTGGCAACAAAAAATATGAAAAGCTTTGGGCGACTTCCAAAGCTTGTGTTGCCGTAGTAAATCAAGACATTTCTATTGAACCCGGAGAAAATCGCGCCTTTATCAAGGTAAAGAATGCCGATTTGGCCATGTCGCAAGTGCTGGAACTCTTTGCTCCTGCTCCACCGGTTTTTTCAGTAGATATTCATCCAACCGCCATTATTGACGATACAGTTTCTATAGGAAACGGAGTTAGAATTGGTGCCGGATGTTATATCGGTCCGAATGTTGTCATCGGTGACAACACTACTATTTATCCAAACGTGACTATTTTGGACGAATGTACGATTGGTAAAAACACCATTATCTGGTCGGGAACAGTAATTCGTGAACGTTGTCATGTTGGAAGTCATTGTATTTTACATCCTAATTGCACCATTGGTGCTGACGGTTTCGGATTCCGACCATGTTCAGAAAGAGGTTTGGTTAAAATTCCGCAAATTGGGAATGTAATTTTGGGTAATGGCGTTGAAATTGGCGCCAACTCTTGTGTTGACCGAGGTAAATTCAGCTCGACAGTCTTAGACGACGGTTGTAAAATTGACAACTTAGTGCAAATTGGTCACAATTCTAAATTGGGGAAATTCTGTATTATGGCCGGAAATTCCGGTTTGGCCGGTTCGGTAACTTTAGGAAACGGTGTTATCATTGGCGGAAGTGCTTCGATAAAAGACCACACAACGATTGGTGATGGTGCTATTGTTGGAGCAGGTTCGGGCGTTGCCGGAGATATTGAAGCCGGAAAAACGGTTTTAGGTTATCCTGCAATTGATGCTCGTGATGCTTTGAAACAATGGGCGATTTTGAAAAGATTGGTAAGAGACTCTAATAAATAATTACGAATTTAAAATTACGACCCGAGGCTATAGCCTAACTGAGCGAAGCTAATTACGAATTGTTGAAGCTACAGTTCAAAATTTCTAAAAATGAATTCATAATTTATAATTCGTAATTCATAATTAAATTATATCTTTGCCACGAGGATTCCGAAAGGGAGTTACACCTCGCCGCAATTGTCGATCGCTCCAGATCGACTTTTGTATTTTATATCACTAATGAAGCCCAAAGTAGATAACTATTTTGGGCTTTTTTATTAGGTGGAAATCAATTTATAATACTTCTTTTAAGAAATCTTTAAAGGCAATCCAAGAGCGTTTATCAGCCAATTCATTGTAAGCTGCGCCTTTGCTATTGTCACTTCCGGCATCTTTGTGGGTAAACGCGTGAACGGAATTCGCATAATAAACCATCTGCCAATCGGCACCTGAAGTTCTCATTTCGGTTTGAAAATTGTCTACTTCTTCTTTCGGCACAAAAGGATCATCAGCACCGTGAAGCACTAACACTTTAGCATTAATTTTTCCAACAGCTCTAGTCGCCTCTTTACCTAAACCACCGTGGAAAGAAACTACACCTTGTACTTTTAAATTACCTCTAGCCGCTTCAATCGCACCGGTTCCACCGAAACAATAGCCCATAACAACAATTTTATCAGGATTAGCGCCGAGTTTTATTAATTCGTCTAAAGCCAACTGGATTCGTTTTTGGTATTCGGCAATATTTTTTTTGTAATAACCGGCATTTTTTCCGGCTTCTGCGCCGTTTTTGGGACGGTTATCTTTACCGTAAATATCAGCTACGAAAGAATAATAGCCTAATTCAGCTAACTTGGCTGCACTTTCTTTGGAATGTCCATCGATACCAAACCAAGCCGGTAAAACCAATACGCCAGGTTTGTCTTTTAATTCGGTTTTCGGTTTTATACCAAAGCCACTTAACACTTGTTCATCGTCTTTATAATCTACAGCGGTAAGTTGGGCAAAGCTGTTAAATGACAATGGTAGCACAATAGCCATAATAATTGTTTTGAGTTTCATAGTAATTAAATTAGTTACCGATAAAATTAACCATTAAAGGGTAAAACAAAAGTTAATGACCTATTAAATAAAAAAAGCATCCGATATCCGAATGCTTTTGAAATGACTATTTTTTCTTTTTTGACTTAGATTTCTTTTTGTCTTTGTCTTTTTTTGCTTTTGCTTTAGCCTTGGCTTTTTTAGCTTTTTCCTTTGCTTTTGCTTTCTCTTTTTTGGCTTTCACTTTCTTCTTAGCTTTTTCCTTTTTCTCTTTTTCCTTTTCTTTTTGCTTTTTGGCTTTGGCCTTTTTCTTCGCTTTCTCTTTTTTGTCTTTTTCTTTCGCCTTAGCTTTTTTAGCTTTTTCTTTATCAGAATCTTTCATAATTTCCGGTGTTTCTTGGTTAATAATAGGCTCTGAGATTATGTCCTTGCTAACATCTACATTTTCAGGCTTTTTGGGAGTTGCTGTTTTTCTCGGCGTTACGGCTTTTGTTGGCGCTACAGTTTTTCTTGGAGTTGTAGCTTTAGCCACAGTAGTAGTTGTGGCAGTAGTTCTTCTTCTTGTTACAGGTTTTGGAACTGCTACTTTGGCAACCTCTTCGGCTGTAGTTTGGTTAACTGAATCTGAATTAATTTCAGGTGTAGTTTCTTTAACCGTTACTTTTCTTTTTATCATTGTATGGTGTTTATTATTGAGATTAACGTAAACAATTTGTTAATTTACTGTAAACAAAAGTACTGCATAAAAAGATAACCCAATGTTAAGTTTTCGTTTTAAGTGAAAACTTAACATTGGGAATATAAAAAGTTGCTTAAATAGAAAAAGATATTAGATTCCGATTTCGACTTGGAAGCGCAAGTACCAATTGTTTTTGGTGCTGCCGTCAAAGTATTTCAACGTATCATAGTTGAGTTCGGCTTGCAATTTAAAAGAGTGTTCCCAAATGTATCGTGTAATACCAACCGAATATTCTCGAGTATTTGGCGATAAAGCTTCGATATCTTTTCCAACATTCTGAGTAGAATATCTGGCAATAAATTCATAATTAGACTTGGTGACATAACTCGCTTGGTAATCGAAACCATTTCCAATAAAAACATAATTGCTTTCGGTAAGATCTTCAGGATTGAAAGTAATGGCATTATCATTGGCAGTTCTCGACATATAACTCATCATGGCTGCCCAACCGTTGTATTTGAACATCGCATCAAGTAAAACTGATTTCATCGTTCTCGTTTCAAATAAATCATTTCCTAATTGCCCTTGAGTACGTTGAGCGTGATTGTTTTGGTGAAATGCTCCTGAAAACAATAATTTAGGCTTAGTTTCTCTAATTACATCTCCTTCAAAATAAGTTCCGTCTTTGGTAAAAGCACCTAGTGGAAACAATTCGACTTTACCAGTTACGGCAACTCCATCATCGGCATTATCAGTTTGGTTTCTTCCTTCACCTGTCGAAAGTGCGGCTTTTAAATTATAAGAGAATTTATCTTTGTATTCATTCATATTATGAACTTGGAATCCAAAATCCCTGTCAATAGTAAATTTAGCATTATTAATCGTTCTATCGGTTAATTGTAAACCACCAGAAGAATTCACACGTTGGCGATTTCCGGGTAATTTGGTTTGACCGAAACTGATGTTCCAATTTTTATTCGGACGATAAAAAACCACCGCATCTCTGATGATATTGATGTTTTCTCCTTCTTTTACTTCACCTACATCGCCAGGCGCAAAAGACAATTGAATAGCATATAAGAATTTTGGATTCCCAACATAACCGTCAAAACGCAAACGCAAACGACGAATCTGTCCATCGTAAGCACCGTTTTCACCATCATTTTCTATATAAGAAACGCGATTTTGCATTCTGAAACGAATATTCATTTGGAACAAACTATCCGGAGAAGTCATTCCAATACCTTTACCAAAACTATAATAAGGTAAGGCAGATAATTTAATATCATTGTCATGCTTGGTTTGCTCAATGGTGATTTGGGCTGATATTGAAATGGAGAAGAGTAAAGTAGCAGTCAGTAATAGTTTTTTCATGTTATGTAGTGTGTTGTAGTTAAGTAATGTAATTGCTTTACAATAATTTGATGTTATAGAAATGATTTGGTAACAAGTAAGGATTAGCTATAAAAAAAGCCAACCTTACAGTCGGCTTTTAAAAATATAAAAAGTTTAAATAAATAATTTTAATAAATAGTAAATTATAGCGGCTAAAACTGCAGAAACCGGAATGGTTAAAATCCATGCCCACAATAGTTTTACAGTTACACCCCAACGAACGGCCGAAACCCTTTTGGTTACACCTACTCCAATAATAGAACCCGTAATAGTATGAGTTGTCGATACAGGAATTTTAAAATGTTCTGTTGAAAATAGTGTCAAAGCACCGGCAGATTCAGCTACTACACCTTCAAAAGCAGTTACTTTCGTGATTTTGGACCCCATTGTTTTTACAATTTTCCATCCACCACTCAAAGTTCCTAACGCAATTACAGTATAACAAGTCAACGGAATCCAACTCGGCATTATTCCGTCAATTTTTACACCGTCTTTCTCGGAAGGCAAAACTACATTCAAATCAAGCCAACCCGCAGACATATCGATGTTCGGATTTGATTTGATGTAAACCGCTACTGCTGCTGCAATAATACCCATTACTTTTTGTGAATCGTTCCCACCATGTCCTAAACTGAAAGCCGCTGAAGACAATAACTGCATTTTCTTTAGAACTTTTTCAGCTTTGGCAGTAGAAAAACTACTGAACAATAAATTGAATATCGCCAAACTATAGAAAATAATAGCGACCAAAAACCATTTGATATTGTGCGGCTCTGTAATCACGCTCCAGAAGTGACTGTCGAATCTAGGTTTTTTAATGTCTTCATACGGAACCATTACTGAAAATAAAAACCATCCAACCAATAACATTAATACTCCGGTTAAAACTTTTGGCCAAACGTTTTTCTTGGAAGAATACATTAACCACAAAGAGATAAAGTAGGAAATCAACATTCCTAATAAAGGCGCAAATACAATGAACAAGATTACAATCACTACACCGGAAGGCAATAATTCTCCTTCTTTAGCGTCTTTTAACCAGTTTACAATTTTAAATCCAGCATGTTCAGGATCAGTCACATCGCGGAAACCATGAGCAATCGCTGCTCCTGCAAATCCACCGATTAAAGTATGCGAAGAGGATGATGGAATTCCTTTCCACCAAGTGATTAAATTCCAAATAATCGCTGCTATAACTCCGGCCAAAATTACCGTCAAGTCAATACTACTAGTGTGAGCCGTTTTCGCTACCGTATCGGCTACACCAAAACCAAAAACCCAATAGGCCATGAAGTTGAAAAGCGCTGCCCAAAGTACGGCTTGAAAAGGTGTCAAAACCTTTGTCGCTACTATCGTTGCAATAGAGTTAGCTGCATCATGAAAACCATTGATGTAGTCAAAAACTAACGCAAGAAAAATGATAATTAATAATAAAGTAAAATCCATAAAAGTCGATTTTGATTAAAACTATTTATGAATGTTTTACTGAAATTTGCTCCATTACATTGGAAACACTTTTACATTTATCAGAAGCTGATTCCAAAGCAGAAAGTACTTCTTTGTATTTAATGATGTTTTTAACATCGGTTTCGTTTTCGAAGATATCAGCAACCGCTTTGTCAAAAACCGAATCCGCTTTGCTTTCTAATTTATTGATTTTTTTACAAGTATCTTTAATCGCCTTATGGTCTTTCATGTCTTTCAATTCTTTAACACCAAGGTTAATCAATTGACAAGCTTCTAAATTAATTTCGGTCAATTTGCGAATCGATTTAGTAATTTTTTCTACTTGATACAAACGCATTCTACTTGCGGCACCATGCATATAATCGGCTACGTTATCAATCGCTTTGATTAAAGAGTGAATATCTTCTCTATCAAAAGGCGTGATAAAGTTTCTGCTTAATTCTAAGTGCGTTTTATGGGTAATCTCTTCTATAGTTGCTTCCAACTCTTCTATTTTTCTAAAATAATCTTCACGTTCCGCTTTTGGAGCATTTACTGCTTCGTGAAGTGCTTCTGCTAATAAGACTAAATTTGCTGTGGCTTGTTCGAAAAGTGGAAAGAATTTTTTATCTTTTGGAACTAAAAACTGGAAAATACTGTTTATCGACATAGTGTTAAAATTTGATGCAAATGTAAATGACTAATGTTAAGTGAATATTAATAAATCATAATTAAGAAGTTATTAAAGTTTACAATTTGTTAACATAACGATTTAAGCCTACTTTAAACAAATTTCTCATATTGAAAACGTTTTCGTAGCTTAGCATCCGAATAAAAACACACTATTACACTCATCAAAATATGGACATCAACTTCAATAAAAACGAAGATCACAACAAACTTTTACTGACCGATTTAAAGCAACGTTTTGCTAAAGTCAGAGTTGGCGGCGGCGAAAAGCGCATCGAAAAATTGCATTCCGAAGGCAAAATGACCGCTCGGGAACGTGTCGATTACTTGCTTGACGCTAAAGCAAATAGTATTGAAATCGGTGCTTTTGTTGGTGATGGCATGTATGCGGAACATGGTGGTTGTCCTTCGGGTGGCGTTGTGGTAAAAATGGGTTATATCAAAGGAAAACAGTGTATTGTTGTGGCGAATGATGCTACTGTAAAAGCCGGTGCTTGGTTTCCGATTACAGCTAAAAAGAACTTACGTGCTCAGGAAATAGCGATGGAAAATCGTTTACCGATAATATATTTAGTCGATTCTGCCGGAGTGTATTTACCCATGCAAGACGAAATTTTTCCGGATAAAGAACATTTTGGCAGAATCTTCAGAAACAATGCTATTATGAGCAGTATGGGCATTACCCAAATTGCCGCCGTAATGGGAAGTTGTGTTGCCGGTGGCGCGTATCTTCCGATTATGAGCGATGAAGCGATGATAGTTGATAAAACGGGAAGTATTTTCTTGGCCGGAAGTTATTTGGTCAAAGCTGCCATAGGCGAAAACATAGACAACGAAACGCTTGGCGGAGCCACAACTCACTGCGAAATCTCAGGCGTGACCGATTATAAAGCCAAAGATGATAAGGACGCTTTAGACCGCATCAAAAGTATCGTCGGAAAAATTGGTGATTATGAAAAAGCAGGATTCAACCGTGAAAAAGCGGAAAAACCGGCTTTAAACGAAAAAGAAATCTACGGCATTATACCAAAATCAAGAACGGAACAATACGATATGATGGAGATTATCAAACGTTTGGTTGACAACTCTGAAATGGACATGTACAAACCCGATTATGGTAAATCCATCATCACTTGTTATGCCCGAATTGACGGTTGGGCTGTCGGAATTGTAGCCAATCAAAGAACCGTTTCTAAAACAAAGAAAGGTGAAATCCAGTTTGGTGGCGTAATTTATTCGGATTCTGCCGATAAGGCGACTCGTTTTATTGCGAATTGTAATCAAAAGAAAATTCCGTTGGTTTTTGTACAAGACGTAACAGGTTTCATGGTGGGTTCCAAAAGTGAGCACGGCGGAATCATCAAAGATGGTGCGAAAATGGTGAACGCTGTTTCCAATTCGGTTGTACCAAAATTCACTGTAGTTGTCGGTAACTCGTATGGTGCCGGAAATTACGCCATGTGCGGCAAAGCTTATGACCCGAGGTTAATATTTGCCTGGCCAAGCGCGGAACTCGCAGTTATGGGCGGAACACAAGCCGCAAAAGTATTGGCCCAAATTGAAGCTTCTTCATTAAAAGCCAAAGGCGAAACCGTTGACGAGAAAGTAGAACAAGAATTATTCGATAAAATCAAAGCGCGCTATGATGCCCAAGTTTCTCCTTATTATGCAGCGGCAAGATTATGGACAGATGCGATTATTGATCCGTTAGAAACGCGTACGTGGATTTCAATGGGAATCGAAGCTGCAAATCATGCACCGATTGAGAAAAAGTTCAATTTGGGTGTGATACAAGTTTAAATTTATCCTAACCAAAAAGTCATTTCACATGAAACCATTACTCCTTCTCTTACTTGTAACTTTGAATTTTAGTTTTACTACTCAAACCGAAGATTATACTGGAACTTACATTTTTTATGTAGAAGCTAAAAAAGGTGAAATCATTGACTATAAGCTTCAATTAAATTCTGATAAAAAATTTCTTTATACAAGTTATATTAATAATGGGATGAATGAATATCATCTAAAAGGGAAAGGAACCTGGAAAGTAGAAAATAAAATTATAAGATTCACCACCGAAACAACTGATTTAGATAAAGACCATACTTTAAATTTCACCGGTACAACTGCCAGAATTATCAAAAAATCGCCTCGTGACACGTCTGATAAAATGGTACCAACAGCGCTTCAATTTTACAAATCTGAAATTTCCACGATTGCCAATTTGAAACTTTTATTGAAAGAATAAAATCAGAATTTAGCTAACATTTTTCAATTCCTTTTTTTAGTTTTGCAACGATGAAATCTAATATTCACTTTGTCGTTTTAAAAAAACTACGGGGTATATTATCTTAAAATTCACTTTGCGTTTTATTATTCATCCAAAAAATTATTACTGACTCTAATATTTCCTTTTTATAACTAGTATTTGGATTTTCTAGAACATAAAAAAGGGTCAAATCTTAGGCCGATTTATAAAGAAGTTCAAATTAAAACGTAAATCTAAATCTTTAAAAAAAATAATTAAAATCATGCAAAAAGTATTCATTCTATTACTATTAACAAGTTCATTATTTGCTCAAAAAAAATTCAAACAAGGTTACTATATCAATGATTTAAATCAGAAAATTTCGGGGTTAATTTTATACAATAAAACAGTTAATACTCCTGATAGATTTCAATTCAAAAAAAGTATGGAATCTGAAACTATATCGCTAAATACAAGTAATTCTAAACAGATTGTATTTGAAGAAGAAAGTATAATTTTTGAAAGATACACCGTAACTTATGATAAAGAATCTGTAAATTATGCAGACGTACTACAAAGAATTAATCCTAATATTGAAGCTGAAACTAAAACTTTATTTTTAGAAAAATTGGTCAATGGAGAAGTTTCACTTTATCTGTTAACAATTAACGGCTTTAAAAGTTATTTCATAAAGAACAAAGACGAAGAAAATGTAAAGTTACTTGAATACAAAAAAATCTACAATGATGGAAATATCAAGGAAATAACTAACTACAAAAAACAACTATCAGAAAACTTATTGTGCAACAAATTAACATTAAAAAACTTTTTAGCGGTTGAATACAAAGAGAATAAGTTGAAGGATATAATTAACAAAAACAATAATTGCGATAGTGTCTTTTTTAATTATGACACAATAAAGCATTCAAGTAAAATAATACTTACTCCATATATTGATTATTCTTTTAATACGTTTAACTATGAAAACTTGGGAATCAATGAAAATAAAATCAATAGACAAAATATTAATTTAGGTATTGAATTTTCATATCTTATCTCTGATATTAATAGAAAATTTGAAACCTTTTTAAGAATCAATTATAGCAAGTATGACTTTACTTATGGCACAAAGTCAATCGATTCTCAAGATTTTACTGAATATTACACCACAAAATTCGAACCAACCATTTTAACCCCGGAAATAGGTATTAGATATAATTTTGTAACCCAAATAAAGCACAAGATTTATTCAAATTTTTCATTAGGTTATTCTTATACAAATGATGATATTAAATTATCTATAACCAAAAAATATAATGAAGACTTAAATCTCCCTGATGAATACACCAATATTACATACAAAACTTTCGGCGACATATTTATTCAACTTGGATTAGGTTATGCATTCGACTGGAGATATGGATTTGAAGTAAAATATAATTTGATACCAAGAAATTATTTTGATAGAATATACAGTTACAAAACCAACCACGATAATATTTCTCTTTCTTTTAGATATTCAATAATTAAACCTAAATTTAAAAAGTGATAGTAGAATAGATAGTTTTACTTCTTTAAAGGAAAGTTATTATGAATCCTGAATAAACAAATGTCAAACCTATTCCAACCTTTCCAACAAAATATCTCTGGTATTCCTTTACCCGAAAAATTCACCTTTCCATTCTATTACGAACCGCATCAGTTGAGCGTTATTGCTGCGAATGAGTTGCAAAACTATCTGGAAACTCAATCTGATTTTGAACACAATTTCGGATTAAATGTGGAACAAGACGGATTAGTGATTGGTAAAATGTTTGGCATTTTAGTGGTGCAAAATAATGATGGGCAATTGGGTTATCTATGGGCTTTTTCAGGAAAATTGGCAGAAAGTAATCATCATCCGCTGTTTGTTCCGACAGTTTTTGACATGCTCGAAGAAAACAGTTTTTTCAAAAAGGAAGAAACCATTCTTAATCTGTACAACAAAAAGATTGAAAAACTTGAAAATGATGTTGATTATCTGGCTTCTATCCAACATTTGGAACAAACCAAAAGCCAAGCAGAAAAAGAGATCCAAGAGCAAAAACTAAAGATAAAACTGGGTAAAAAACTCCGTACCGAAAAACGAAAATTATTTCCTCAAGAAGCTTTGGAACAACTCAACAAAGAAAGTCAGGAAGAAGGAATCTTACTCAAAAAAATGACGCAATATTGGAACTATCATATCCAAGCTGCCATGGAGTCTTTGAATGCATACACCAATACAATCAACCAACTCAGAGAAGAGCGTCGTCAAAAATCGGCGAACTTACAGCAACAATTATTTGCCGAATATGCTTTTTTAAACCAATACCAAGAACTAAAAAGTTTAGGTGAAATCTTTAATGGCAATCCACCAGCCGGTGCCGGCGAATGTGCGGCACCTAAATTATTGCATTATGCTTTTCAATACGATTTGAAACCAATTGCTATGGCGGAATTTTGGTGGGGACAATCGCCCAAATCTGAAGTCAGAAAACACAAGCAATTTTATCCGGCATGTTCCGGAAAATGCGAACCTATTTTGGCTCACATGCTGAAAGATATCCCGATGGATGACAATCCGTTTCAAATCAATACTGCTCAAGACAAAGAACTCGAAATTGTTTTCGAAGATGACTATTTGGCATTGGTAAACAAACCTGCTGAATTCCTGTCAGTTCCGGGAAAACAAGTCACCGATTCTGTTTTTACTAGAGTCAAAAAGCTTTATCCCAGCGCAACCGGACCATTGGTAGTACATCGCTTAGACATGTCGACTTCAGGTTTGATTTTGATAGCCAAATCGAGCGAAATCCATAAAAACCTGCAGTCCCAATTTATCAAACGAAAAGTCAAAAAACGTTATGTAGCTCTACTTGATGGTTTGTTAAAAGAAAATAATGGCGTAATCGATTTGCCTTTACGCGTTGATTTAGACAATCGCCCGAATCAAATCGTATGCTATGAACATGGTAAACCGGCACAAACCCTTTGGGAAGTAATTGAAAGAAGAGAAAATCAAACCCTGGTCTACTTCTACCCGATTACCGGCAGAACGCACCAACTTCGGGTTCATGCCGCTCATAATTTAGGTTTAAATACACCCATTGTCGGCGATGATTTATACGGTACTAAAGCCAATCGTTTGCATTTGCACGCAGAAAGCATTACTTTTAGTCATCCCATTTCAAAAGAGACTATTACAATTACAGTCTCTGCTGATTTTTATACCCGTAACAAAAGTTAGGTTTTCAGACTCATTGTGAAACACTTTCCCTTATGAAAAAATTGTTTTGTTATTCATTTTTGCTGTTCGGTTTTCAAACATTTTTCGCCCAAAACTTTAGCCGCAAAGATTCGCTTCAAGGTGGATTACGTTTGGAACGAACTTCATATGACGTTTTACGATATGATTTGAATATCAAAATTGACCCGAAAGAAAAGTCAATTGTAGGCTATAATAACATCACTTTAAAAGTGGTTGAAAATACTTCAAAAATTCAAGTCGATTTATTTGAAAACATGACTGTAGACAGTATCATTTACAACAAAAGCAGACTGACATATATTAGAGATTTTAATGCGGTTTTTATCGATTTTCCCTCTATATTATCAACAGAAATGCCGGAACAATCGATTAAATTTTATTATTCAGGGAAACCAATAATTGCACGACGTGCGCCTTGGGATGGCGGGTTTGTTTTTTCAAAAGACAAGAACGGAAAAGACTGGATTGGGGTTGCCGTGCAAGGAACCGGAGCGAGTTTATGGTATCCGGTGAAAGATTCTCAAACCGATGAACCCGATAGAGGAGCAAGTATCAAAGTGGCTGTTCCCAATGGATTAATGAATGTTTCTAATGGTAGGTTTATAGGTTCTGAAGATTTAAAAAACGGTTACACTCGTTGGGATTGGGAAGTGAAAAATCCGATAAATACTTATGACATTACAGTGAATGTTGCTGATTATGTTCACCTGCAAGATAATTACAAAGGATTGGATTTGGATTATTATGTTTTGCGTGAAAACGAAGCCAAAGCCAGAAAGCATTTTGAAGAAGTAAAACCTATGATGGATTGCTTTCAAAGTAAATTCGGCGACTATCCATTCAAGGATGACGGTTATAAATTAGTCGAAACTTCTTATTTAGGTATGGAACACCAAAGCGCTGTAGCTTATGGAAATAAATATTTTAAAGGATATCTCGGAATGGATTTATCTGGAACGGGAATCGGTTTGACTTTTGATTACATCACGATTCACGAAAGTGGTCACGAATGGTTCGGCAACAGTATCACTTCAAAAGACATTGCCGACATGTGGATTCATGAAGGATTTACCCAATACTCCGAAATCGTTTATGTCGAATGTACACTAGGCTACGAAAAAGCAATGAAATACGCCAACGGTTTGCGGGGTAATGTTGACAATGACAGACCGATTATTGGAATTTATGGTTTAAATCACGAAGGTTCAGGCGATATGTATCCTAAAGGTGCTTTATTGTTAAACACTCTGAGACACGTAATCAATGATGACGATAAATGGTGGAAATTGATTTTAGATTATTCAAATACTTATAAACACAAAATCATTGATACCGAAACGGTGATTGCCTTTTTCAACAAAGAAAGCGGAATGAATTTGACACCCATTTTTAAGCAGTATTTATATAAAACTTCCATTCCAAAATTGGAACTTAAAGTTAATAAAGGCAAATTACATGCAAGATGGACCAATGTTGAGAAAGACTTTGAGATGCCGGTTGATATTACTTTGAACGAAAAAACCATCAGAATTTACCCCAAAAATGACTGGTCTTCTACAAAGTTGAAAGTTAAAAAAATCGGTCAAGTCCAAGTATTGGACAATAAATTCTACATCAACGTACCTTAATCAATATTAAAAAAACAGCACCAACTATTTCGTATCTCATTAATAAATAGTAAATTAGACTAAACTTTAAACTCATTTATTATGGATACTTCAGTAAAAGGTTTGAACAAATGGGCCAATGCTCATTCAACAATTTGGTTTGATACTTTCAGAGTAATACTTGGTGTTTTTTTAATTTACAAAGGCGCCTATTTCATCAGCAACAGTAGAGATTTTGAAGACTTAATTGCTCCAGTAAGTAACTTTCTCGGCGGCATGCTAACTTTCCATTATATCGCTTCTGCTCATATTATGGGCGGCATAATGATTGTTTTCGGATTGTTAACCCGTTGGGCTTTAATTGCGCAATTGCCAATTCTCCTCGGTGCAGTTCTAATCAATTTTATTGGAGAAATGAATGCGATGAACTTATTGATAGCTACAATTACACTAGCGTTAAGTGTTTTTTACACTATTTATGGAAGTGGAAAGCATTCAGCGGATTACTATTTCAAAATGCAAAAATAGCGTATTGTAATTCCCCTAAAATAAAAAAACGCACTAAGGTCTTTTTACTTCAGTGCGTTTTCCTTTATTGCAAAGTTTCTTTCCTCATGACTTTCCCGCTGCCGGTTTCTTTGAATTTCGGAAGAAAAATCAACTCTTTTGGCTTTTCATATTTATCTAATTCTTCATATAAATCTGCACCTAAATCTTGCTTTTCACCTTCAACCACCAAAATCACTTTTTCACCTAATTCTGAATCCGGTTTAGAAGCTATAAAGAAACGTTGGTGTATTTTATGCGCCAACTTCTCCTCTATTTGTTCCGGAATGAGTTTGATTCCGCCACTGTTGATTACATTATCCATTCGACCTAAGAAAACAAACTGGTTCTCGTTAACCAATTCTACAATATCATTAGTGATAATAACATCGTCAGAAATTCTTGGGGCATGAATCACTAAACAGTTTCTATCGTCATACGAAATAGTTACGCCAGGCAAAACAGTAAATGCTTTTTCACCCAATTTTCGGGCGGCAATATGCGTGATTGTTTCTGTCATGCCATAAGTTTCAAAAACTTGGGTTGACAGTTTTAACAGTTGCTTTTCTAAATTTTTATTAATTGCTGCACCACCAACAATCAATTTCTTTACTTTCTTTAATTCGGATATAGAATTTTGGGCTTGTAAAGGAACCATCGCTACGAAATCATAATCAATTTCATTATGACGCAGAGGATGCGAACTCGGGGCTACAAATTCTAAGTCTAAACCCAAAATCATGGCGCGAACCAACATCATTTTACCGGCTACATATTTTACGGGCAAACAATGTAAAGCAGAATTACCGGGTTGCAAATCAAAAAAATCACCGGTTGCCAAAGCAGAATGCACCATCGCTTGCTTGCTTACCGAAATTATTTTTGGCGTTCCGGTAGTTCCCGAAGTTTGCATCTCGATATAATCTCTTCCATCAAACCAATCCAAAAGAAAATCGCCAACCGGCTTTTCAAAATCTTCTCCTTCTTTGATAAAACTATAAGCCACACGACACAAGTCTTCTCTGTCGAGATGAAATCCATTCAATTTAAATTGATTGTGTACGTTTTCGTAGGTTGGACTATTCATGACTTTCACTATTTTGTATTGGTTCTTCGCTTTTAATTACAATATTTCCGGTTAGTTTTTCCTTCCAATTGGTCCATTGGTATTTTTTACTAAAGATAAATAATAGTATTGGAAAAATAATTATGACCGGTGCCAAAACTTCAAACCCGACTGATGGTGTGGAAATGTCTTTCAAAATAGATTCCGTTTTAAGCGCTGACCAATCAGCCGATACTAATAATGCAGCCGTAATATTATTAGCAGCATGAAACCCAAGCGCTAATTCCATTCCATCATCCATCAAAGTAATAATACCGAGAAAAAATCCAGTACCAACATAATAAATCATAATAATATAACCCATTTTTTGAACTTCAGGATTCATAATATGCATTAATCCAAACATCAATGAAGTTGTCACCAAAGGAAACCATCTGTTTTTTGCCAATAATCCCAAACCTTGCATCAAATAACCTCTGAAAATATACTCTTCAGCACTAGTCTGAATTGGCAACAAAGTAAAAGATATAAGTAGTAGAATTAAAAATGGTATTAACTTAAAATTCAACACAAAATTTTCAGGGCTTAAAAAATAAAAGGCCAAAGTGGAAAGAATTGTAAATGAACTCCAAATGCTAAAGCTAAAGAATATTCTCTTCCAATCTACTTTATCTCTTGAAGTTGTTATGTCAATCATCTTTAACTTATGTAGATATTTTACCACCAAAATAATACCAATCATAGTTGAAACAAAAATCAATAACATTAGAAACAACGTGGTGTTTGGGCTAAAAACTTTCATTATTTCCTCTTCAGTAGTTGGCATTGTTTTTCCTGTTGAGAAGGTATTAACTATCAGGGCTACCGCAAGCGGAATTTGCCCAAGTAAATAAAATACAGCTATGATAAAAAATCCTAAAAGGTAATTAAGAACTGAATTGTGCGACTTATTTTTATTTTCTAAAAACATAGGGCTTGAAATTATTGTTTCGCCTAAATTAACTTTTTTCTATTAATATCTATTACTTTGTAAAAAAAAGATGTTACAAATACTTCACAATCCAAGATGTGGAAAATCGAGAAATTGCTTGGCTTTTCTGGATGATTCTAAAGCAGAATATGAAATTAGAAACTACATTCAAAATCCACTTTCCGAAGAAGAATTAAAAATTGTAATTAAGAAGCTAAATATCAAACCCATAGAACTGGTGCGTCAGAAAGAAATCATTTGGATTGAACATTTTAAAGGCAAAACATTATCTGACAGCGAAGTTATCAAAGCATTAGCCCAATACCCAATTTTAATAGAACGACCAATTATCATTAAAGGGAACGTTGCTATCATTGGCAGAGAACTCGAAAAAGTGGAAAAATTCCTCTAAAGTTGGCTTTATACATTTAACAAACATTTGTGAATTGTCCCTTAAACCAAAGTGTACTTTTGCACTCTTAAGCAAGAATCAAAACATTTTAGATGAAAAAAATTAAAATTATCTCAACCCTACTTTTATTTTGCTGCACATTTTTAGCATTGGCACAACAAAATCCATCACGAGCTAAAATTATTATTACCGGTAATGTTATCGAAAAGACAAGCAAATTGCCTTTAGAATATGCAACCATTACTTTAAAAAATACCAAAAACCCAAAACAGATTTTCGGTGGAATAACAGACAACAAAGGAAATTTTGCTGTTGATGCCGCTACCGGAGAATTTGATATCATCATCGAGTTTATTTCATTTAAACCTACCGAAATTAAGGCAAAGCAATTGACTGAAAATACCAATTTAGGAACAATTGGTTTAGAAGAAGATGCCACACAACTAAACGAAGTGGTTGTTAGATCCGAAAAAACGACTGTTGAAATCAAGCTTGACAAAAAAGTGTACAACGTCGGAAACGACTTAATGGTTAAAGGCGGTACGGTTAGTGACGTTTTAGACAATATTCCTTCTGTTTCTGTTGACGTTGAAGGAAATGTGAGTTTAAGAGGAAATGAAAACGTTAGAATCTTAATTGACGGCAGACCATCGAATGCAATCAATATTACTGAAGCTTTGCGATTAATTCCGGCAGATGCGATTGAGAAAGTAGAAGTAATCACAAATCCATCAGCACGTTATGATGCAGAAGGCGGCGGCGGATTATTGAATATTATACTAAAAAAAGGAAAAAACCAAGGTATTAACGGAACATTCATTGGCGGAATTGGAGATCCAAAAAACAATAGTTTGAGCGGAACACTAAACTATAAAGAGGAAAATTTCAATCTATTCACCACTCAAGGCTATAGTCTTAGAAACAATCCGGGAAATGCGTTAACCAATTCCCGATATTTAAACGACGACAATACGACCAGAAATTATTTGTTTGAAACCCGTGAAAATGATCGTTTGAATGAATCTTACAATGGCAATTTTGGTTTTGATTGGTTCTTAACTAAATCATTGACATGGACGAATATTGTTAATTACAGAAGAAGTCTCGGCGATAATGTTGACAATGTCTTGCAAGACTATTACGATGCCAATCGCGTATATGATTATACCCGAAATCGTATCAACTACGAAGACAGTAAAAGTAAGAATGTGGAATTTTCGACCAACTTCACTAAAAACTTTAAAAAAGAAGGTCACAAATTAACCATTGATGGTTCCTTCTCTTCTAATACAGACAAAAATTTGGCTCTAATTTCGGATACGGCTACCAATACCAGTATTGTTGGTTTAGACGAAACTACCAATAATCAAAAGCAAAGCAGAAACTTATTTCAAGCAGATTACGTTTATCCTATTGGAAAAGGAAGCCAATTTGAATTCGGTTACAAAGGTGATTTTTCTAAAAACATTTCCGATTTCAGCGTAATCAATGACGGAGTTCCTTCGCCTCAATTTACCAATACTTTAGAATACAAGGAATATGTGAATGCGTTGTACACCAGTTATGGCTTTAAAGTGAAGAAGTTCTCTTTCCTTTTTGGCGCACGTTGGGAAGATTCTAATATTGATGTAAACCAATTGGCAACCGATGATTTCAACAACAAAAAATACGATAACTTTTTCCCGAGTGCTTTCTTTACTTACGAAATCGGAGATCAAACAAGTGCTTCCATAAGCTACAGTCGAAGAATTCAAAGACCAAGAGGACGATTCCTTAATCCATTTAACAACTTATCAAGTAACGTTAATATTTTTCAAGGAAATCCCGATTTAAATCCGGCCTTCACTGATGCTGTCGATTTAGGGTATATCAAACGTTGGAACAAATTAACGTTCAACACGTCACTTTACGGTAACAAAACATCTGATTCATTCCAATTTGTGAGAAGACCAAACGGAGAATTGCAAAACGATATTCCGGTAATTATTACTTCGCCTATCAATTTGGCTACACAATATAGAGTTGGTTTTGAATTTACCTTAAATTATTCACCGTACAAATGGTGGAAATTGAACAGTAATTTCAACTTCTTCTACAACGAAACCGATGGTGATTACTCTTATACCGATTTAAATGATAACCTTGTTGTGCAAAATTTTGATTTTAGTGCAACTTCATGGTTTACGAGAGTAACCTCAAAAATAACATTACCTTATAAAATAGATTGGCAAACCAACGCTACTTATAATGGCGCTCAAAAACAAGCACAAGGAAAAAGCTTAGGCGTTTTTAGCATGAACCTAGGTTTCAGTAAAGACATTCTAAAAGACAAAGGAACTCTTTCTCTAAATGTAAATGATGTTTTCAATTCCAGAAAGAGAATTTCAGAAACCTATCTTCCGGGCGAAGTAGACTCTTATAGCGAAATGCAATGGAGAGTGAGACAAATCAACTTCTCTTTTACTTACCGTTTCAACGTACCTAAAAACGAAAAAGAAAGAAAACCGCGTAATGGGCAACAAGATGATGGCGGAGATTTCCCAGGATCATAAATTAAAAAAGCCCCGAAATTCGGGGCTTTTTTATGAACATCTAGTTTAAACTAGGCTGTTTGTTCGGCTTCTTTTTGTGCTTTTCTTTCAGCCAATAATTCTTTAACACCACCAAAAATCCAATAAGGAACAATGAAAGTGATTAAAAATATCATCAACCAAAAACCAATCGTTAAAATGGTTAAGAAAGCTAAGAACCCTAAATACTGTTGAAATTCAAACATGTTTTCCGGAATTTTTTTGAATTATACGCAAATGTAAGCGGAATATTTAAGCTTACCAAAAAACAAAATCAATTTTTATTAAATAGTTTTTATCACTAATTTTGCAAGGCTTTTTTAGGAGCTGTTTCCCGCTTTCCGTTGCAATCTTTTTATTGCTTTGTCACCCTGAGCGTCCCGAAGTTTCGGGAAAGGGCTTTTCTTCAAAGCAATAAAGAGGATTTCCACTTCAATCGGGGCTAAAATAAAGCATAAACAATACACATTAACAACAAACAATAAACACAATGGAATACAGAATTGAGAAAGACACCATGGGCGAAGTTAAAGTGCCTGCCGATAAATATTGGGGCGCACAAACCGAACGTTCAAGAAATAACTTTAAAATTGGCCCATCAGCTTCTATGCCAAAAGAAATCGTAGAAGGTTTTGCGTACTTGAAAAAAGCGGCCGCTTATGCCAATTGTGACTTAGGTGCGCTTTCAACCGAAAAACGCGATGCGATTGCAGCCGTTTGTGACGAAATACTTGCCGGAAAATTAACGGACGAATTTCCTTTGGTGATTTGGCAAACCGGTTCAGGAACGCAAAGCAACATGAATGTAAACGAAGTGATTGCCAATCGCGCTCAAGTCTTAGCCGGATTCAAAATCGGTGAAGGCGAACAACTGGTAAAAGCCAATGATGATGTCAACAAATCACAATCTTCTAACGATACCTTTCCAACCGGAATGCATATTGCCTGTTACAAAGCAGCGGTTGAAGTAACAATTCCGGGAGTTGAAAAACTGCGCAATACTTTAGAAGCCAAATCAAAAGAATATATGAATGTGGTGAAAATCGGAAGAACACACTTGATGGATGCCACGCCACTAACCTTAGGACAAGAACTTTCTGGTTATGTTGCGCAATTGAACTACGGTTTAAAAGCTTTAAAAAATACTTTGTCCCATTTGTCTGAAGTAGCTTTAGGCGGAACTGCTGTAGGAACCGGATTAAACACACCAGCGGGTTACGATGTAAAAGTAGCCGAATATATTGCCCAATTCACCGGTCATCCTTTTGTAACAGCTCCGAATAAATTTGAAGCTTTAGCTTCTCACGACGCAATTGTTGAAGCGCATGGTGCTTTAAAACAATTGGCCGTTTCCTTAAATAAAATTGCAAACGATATCAGAATGTTGGCTTCAGGTCCGCGCTCGGGAATTGGCGAAATCCTAATTCCTGAAAACGAACCGGGTTCATCTATCATGCCTGGAAAAGTAAATCCAACACAGTGCGAAGCTTTGACAATGGTTTGTGCTCAAGTTATGGGTAACGACGTAGCGATTGCTGTTGGCGGAATGCAAGGTCATTATGAATTGAATGTTTTCAAACCGGTAATGGCAGCCAACTTTTTACAGTCAGCTCGTTTGATTGGTGATGCTTGTGTTTCTTTTGACGAACATTGTGCACAAGGTATTGAGCCAAACCACAAACGCATTAAAGAGTTGGTAGACAATTCATTGATGTTGGTTACCGCTTTAAATACCAAAATCGGTTATTACAAAGCAGCCGAAATTGCGCAAACCGCTCATAAAAACGGTACAACTTTAAAAGAACAAGCGGTTAGATTGGGTTATGTTTCTCCTGAAGACTTCGATGCTTGGGTAAAACCCGAAGACATGGTAGGAAGTTTAAAGTAGAAATAGAATGTATTCAAAATAATAAAACCCGGTTTAGAGCCGGGTTTTTCGATCTGTCAAAATCAAACAAAACAATAATCAAACTATTTTTTTATTAACATATTAGTGTAATATTTTCTTCCGGTATCCGGATTTGTTGTAACTGAAATTCCAAAGTGCGTGTAGTCACCTTCTATGTTAGCTTTGTGTGCCGGACTGTTTAACCAAGCCGCAAATGCACTTTCCGGAGTTTGATAATTATAGGCAATATTCTCGCCTACTCTTTCTGCTCCTAATACTCTGATTAAGTTGTCTGATCGTTGCTGAAAATAATCGTGATTAAACACATTTTTTTCAATCATGTAATAATTGTGCTCTTCTGATTTGTAAGAGATGTGATTGATTACATGAAGGGTGTTTAATCCAAGGCTCTCACGGTAGTCGTTAATTAGCGTAACTAATTTTAACTCATTCTCGTTGTAATTGTAGGTAGTTACAACTTGTTTGTCTTCTGTTGTTCCTTCTGAGTCAGAAGAACAAGACACCATAGTGAACACGATTGCTAGCGGCAACAATGCTCTAAACATTTTTGCTTTCATAGTAGTAGGTTAAGTTTTAATAAAGTAGATGTGGGGCAAACACTTTATTCGATTAATTTTGACAGGTTTTAATAAAGTAGATGTGGGGCAAACACTTTATAGATTTTGTTTTTTAAGAACGTATTGTTTTATTTTCTTGAACAATATTAGCAAAAACACCGATTAAAATACAAATAAAATCGTTGAAATACA
>NZ_DLGY01000023.1:0-27175 GCF_002482945.1 Flavobacterium sp. UBA7682 | reverse complement strand
GATTATGTGGTTTATGTGAAATTGCTTCACTATGGCGAAGGTCCTGTGGGTAAAGATTGTATTATCAGAACACCATCTGTAGCTACTAAAATGGTTGTTACATCAGCGTTTGCTGCTAAAGCTTATCCAAACCCATTTGCAAACAACTTCTTGATTGATTTGACCACAGAGAGCAAATCATCAGTAAGTATCAAGGTTTATGATATGGTTGGAAGAGTTGTAGATCAAAGAAGCGTTGCTGTTTCGGATATGAAAAGTATGACTATTGGTGAGCAATACCCAAGTGGCGTTTACAATGTTATTATTACACAAGATGAAGAAGTGAAAACCCTTCGAGTGATTAAACGATAATTAAAATTAAGAATTAAGGAATTGGAGTTTAAGAATTCCGGTTCTGATTATATAGAAATCCCTGTCTCGGTAAACGAGATGGGGATTTTTTTTTGGTAACAAAGAGTGTAAAGTTAGCTAAGGGTTTTTACTGGGAATTGGGTGGATGAAAGTGTTTTATGTGAATTTATGGTTAATTAAAATGTTGTTTGCTATTTATTTATGGCTTTTGCCTTGAAAGCTTCAAATTTATTTATATTTGTAATCGTTATAATGACCAGTGTGGTTGATTGTAATATTAATTACTTTTATAGTTAATTAGTTATTTTGGCTGAGTTGAGATGTAGTATTTATTTTAATTACATTTTCTGATGTCTGCTTGTATTTTAAACTTTTAAATTATTTTAATCATAACCTAAAAAATGTTTCTAAAAGACAAAACGTTATTAATCACCGGTGGTACAGGATCACTTGGTAAAGCACTTACTTCACATATACTTCATAAGCATCCTGAAATAAAGAAGCTAATCATTTACTCTAGAGATGAGCAAAAGCAATTTGAGATGGCGCAAGACTATCCTTCACAAAGCTATCCTCAAATTCGGTTTTTTATTGGGGATGTTCGCGATAGAGAGCGATTAATGCGTGCTTTTAAAGGAGTTGATTATGTAATTCATGCCGCTGCAATGAAGCATGTGCCTATTGCAGAGTATAATCCGGATGAGTGTGTGAAAACAAATATTGGTGGTGCTGATAACGTAATTCACGCTTCATTAGAGACTACTGTTGAACGCGTTGTAGCCTTGTCAACAGACAAAGCTTGCGCTCCAATAAATTTATATGGTGCCACCAAGTTAACGTCGGATAAATTATTTGTTGCTGCTAATAATATTAAAGGCCATAACCCAATTCGATTTTCGGTAGTTCGCTACGGGAATGTGATGGGTTCAAACGGTTCGGTTATTCCTTTTTTTATTAAGAAGAGAAAAGAAGGCATATTGCCTATTACTGACCCTGAAATGACAAGATTTAATATCTCTTTGCAAGGCGGTGTTGATATGGTTATGCATGCTTTAGAACATGCTTGGGGCGGTGAACTTTTTGTGCCAAAAATACCTTCCTATAAAATATTAGATGTAGCGGAAGCTATAGGACCAGAATGCAAAAAAGAAGTGGTCGGAATTCGTCCGGGAGAAAAGGTTCATGAAGAAATGATTACGGCTTCTGATTCTTTTAATACCTACGATTTAGGAAAATACTACGCCATTTTGCCTTCCAGACCTAATTGGTCAGTGGAGAACTTTGTCAATACCTTAGATGCAGTAAAAGTGCCGGTAGGTTTTACTTATAATTCAGGAGAGAATACTGAATGGGAAACGGTAGACAGCATGAGGGCTTTGATAAAGGAACATGTTGATTCCAATTTTGTGCTATGAGAAAAGCGATCCCCTATGGAAGACAAAATATTACTTCGGAAGATTTAGCGACTGTCGTTGAAACTTTACAGTCAGACTACCTTACCCAAGGGCCAATGATTGCCTCTTTTGAAGAAGCTTTTGCAAAATATATAGGCAGTAAATACGCCGTGGCTGTTGCCAATGGAACTGCTGCACTTCATTTGTGCACTTTAGCGTTAGAAGTTAAACCCGGGCAAAAAGTAATCACAACACCTATCACTTTTGCTGCTTCTGCCAATTGTGTTCGGTATTGTGGCGGCGAGGTAGTTTTTGCAGATATTGATCCGGAAACCTATCTCTTGGATTATCAATCAGTTGAGAAATTACTCGAAGCGTCTCCATCAGGAACCTATCAAGGTATTATTCCGGTTGATTTTGCCGGAAGAGCCGTCGACTTAGAAAAATTTAAAGCGTTAGCCGATAAATACAACCTATGGATAGTGGAAGATTCTTGCCATTCACCCGGTGGTTATTTTATTGATAGCAATGGAAATCACCAAAATTGTGGCAACGGAAATTTTGCCGATTTAGCCATATTTTCTTTTCATCCAGTCAAGCACATCGCTTCGGGTGAAGGTGGAATGGTTACCACTAACGATGAAAAGTTATATAAAAAATTACTGATGTTAAGAACGCATGGCATAGTAAAATCTGAAGATTTATATACTAATTCCATAGAGTTCGCTGGTGGTGATAATAATTATCCCGGTTGGTATATGGAAATGCAGGAGTTAGGTTTTAACTATAGATTAACCGATTTTCAAGCTGCTTTAGGCTTAAGCCAATTAAAAAGAGCCAACGAAGGAATCGTCAGAAGAAGAAATATTGCTCAAAAATATGAAGAAGCCTTTAAAGGTAAATCATTTATAAAAGGTCAATCCGGAGTTGTTGAAGGACATGCTTATCATTTGTATATCCTAGAAGTAGCCGATAGACTAGGTCTCTATAATTATTTGAGAACTCAAAATATTTTTGCCCAAATACATTATATTCCTTGTCATTTAATGCCTTATTACAGACAAATGGGATGGAAAGATGGTGACATGCCCAAGGCGGAAAACTATTATAAACACTGTATCAGTTTGCCGATGTATCCAACATTGACAGAGGAAGAACAACAGTTTGTAATTGATAAAGTCGTTAGCTTTTACAATAAAGAAATATGAAAAACATAGCTGTTTTTGGAGCCTGTAGAGAAGGATTGGAAGTTTACCGAAACTTGTATTCTTCATCATTAATTAACCATCAAGAAGTAACTTTTGTTTTTATTGATAATGATAGCAGATTGAGTGGTTCCACTTACGAAGGTGTTAAAGTATTGAGTCCTTATGAAGCAGATCTTTCGCTTTTTGATTTGATTGTAGTAGGTATTATAGCTTTTGAAAGGGTTAAAGAACAATTAATTTCCTTAAATGCAGCTCCTGATAAGATTAAGAGATACTATTCAGAAGCTTACTATAGTGATCAGTCTAGAAGAGTTGGGATGGCAAGCATTGGGAAATATTCCTATTTTAAACCCAGCACTATTTTGTATAATGTTGAGATTGGAAATTATTGCCATATTGGTGCAGATTGCAGACTTGGACTTATCGGACATGATGTGAATAGATTAACCACTTATCCTTTTGAATATCAATTTGGCAAAAGCAAAGAAAGTTTTGATTGTTCAAAAGACAAAACGATAGATTTAAAAAAGCAAAATGTTTTAAAAATTAGGCACGACGTTTATATAGGTGAAGGCGTTACCATTATGTCTGGCATAGAGATTGGCATTGGTGCAGTAATAGGAAGTAAATCGGTTGTGACCAAAGACGTTCCTCCATTTACCGTTGTTGCCGGTACACCGGCTAAAATTCTTTCTGAAAGACTTACCCCTTCAGAAAGGACTGCTTTGTTAGAAAGCAAATGGTGGGAATTCGATAAAGAAGAGGCTTTCGCCATTTTAAATAAAATTGTAAATACCTAAATTGATTTTTCATGAAAGAGAAGTTGATATTGGGAACGGTTCAATTCGGAATCAATTATGGTATTAATAATTCCATAGGCATGCCTTCGGAGAATGATGTCAATGCTATTTTAGCTTGCGCCTATAATTCAGGAATAAGAACACTTGATACTGCAGCAGCTTATGGTTTGGCGGAGAACAGAATTGGTAATTTTCATGAACTAAATGCTAATCAAAAGTTTACGGTTAATACAAAATTCAGTAAAGATTCCTCGGTAACCTGGTTGCAGTCTTTGATCAACAGTATTCATTCGATGAAGCTGGAACAAATAGACACGATTATGTTTCATTCCTTTGAATCCTATCTCAATAATAAGCCCGATTTAAAGGAGATTTATGACGCCGGAGCTTCCCGATATTTTAAAAGAATAGGGGTTTCTGTTTATACCAATGAGGAAATGGAAGCTTTAATTAATGATGAATGGGTAAGCGTTGTACAGCTTCCTTTTAATTTATTAGACAATCATTTGAAAAGAAATGCTATTGTTGAAAAATTGAGAGAACAAAAAAAAGAAATACACACCCGTTCTTGTTTTTTGCAAGGATTATTTTTTTTAAATCAGGATAAAGTCCCCGAAAAGTTAACGGCTGTTAAACCCTTTTTAAATAAGTTAAAGCAAATAGCTGTTGAAAATAAAATCGAAATGGGACATTTGGCTTTGCAATATGCCCTGAGTAAAAGTTATATCGATAAGGTGCTAATTGGAGTTGACACCGTAACGCAACTTGAAAACAATATCAAATGGGCAGAAGAGACAATTGATGGTGCAGTTTTCAATCAAATTGATTTGATAAATGTGACCGATTTAGACTTGTTAAATCCTTCAAAATGGTAATGAACAAAATAATTATAGTAACCCAAGCCAGAATCGGAAGTAGCAGATTTCCCGAAAAAGTTCTTCAAACACTAGGAGATTCAACTTTATTGGGCGTTCATCTGGAAAGGCTGAAAAAGTCAAAATTGGCAAGCCAAATTATAGTGGCTACCACTCATGAAAACAAATCAGACCAAATAGTAGCCATTGCAAACAATGCCGGAGTTGAAGCTTTTAAAGGTTCGACCGAGGATGTTTTGGATAGGTTTTACCAATCAGTGGCGAATCATAATCCGGATTACGTTGTTAGGGTAACTTCTGATTGTCCTTTGATTGATGCCATCCTAATAGACGAGGTCATTAGCATGGTACAAGAACACAAACTTGATTACGGCGCCAATATATTGATTGAGAATTTTCCCGACGGACAAGACGTAGAGGTTTTTACTTTTAAAGCTTTGCAAAAAGCATGGGAAGAAGCCACATTATCATCCGACAGAGAACATGTTACTCCTTATATTCGAAAAAATACAGATTTCAATAATGGCAATATGTTCAAAGCTAGGAATTACAATGCTCCCGAAAATTTTAATCATGTGAGAATGACCGTTGATGAACCGTCAGATTTAGAAACGGTAGCGGTCTTAATTCAAAAATTAGGCATTGACAAAGACTGGAAGTCTTACACCAATTACATTATAGAACATCAGGAAATATTAGAGAATCAAAATATTATCAGAAACGAAGGCTATTTAAAATCACTAAATAAAGATACAAATGGGCAATAGAACGGGACAAAAATTATATGAAAAAGCAAAATCACTAATTCCCGGTGGTACAATGCTATTATCCAAAAGACCGGAAATGTTTTTGCCGGACAATTGGCCGAGTTATTTTTCTAAATCAAAAGGAAATAAAGTGTGGGATTTGGATGGAAACCAATTTACCGATATGTCGATCATGGGAATTGGTACCAATACCTTAGGTTACGGTCATGACGAAGTAGATGAAGCTGTTATGAAAACAGTTCTTAATGGCAATATGAGTACCTTAAATTGTCCTGAGGAAGTTTACTTAGCGGAGAAACTTATTGAAATGAATCCTTGGGCAGATATGGTTCGTTTTGCTCGAAGTGGTGGAGAAGCCAATGCCATTGCCATCAGAATTGCCCGCGCTGCCTCCGGAAAAGATAAAGTAGCCATTTGCGGTTATCACGGTTGGCATGATTGGTATTTGTCTACTAATCACAACAGCGGTGACGGCCTTTCGGGACATTTATTACCTGGTTTAGAACCAGCAGGTGTTCCAAAAAATTTAAAAGATTCTGTTTTTCCTTTTCATTACAATAACATTGAAGAATTGGAAACCATCGTAGCGACTCAAGATATTGGAGTAATCAAAATGGAAGTGGTTAGAAATTTTGGCCCTGAGGATAATTTTTTACAGAAAGTCAGAGATTTAGCTACCAAGAAAAATATCGTCCTTATCTTTGATGAATGTACTTCGGGATTCAGAGAAACCTTTGGCGGTATTTATAAAAAATATGGAGTTGAGCCGGATATGGCTATGTATGGTAAAACGATTGGAAACGGATACGCCTTGACCGCAGTGGTTGGAAAAAAATCAGTAATGGAAGCTGCTCAGAAGACTTTTATCAGCAGTACCTTTTGGACTGAGCGAATTGGTCCGACAGCGGCTTTAAAGACGCTTGAAGTTATGGAGCGCATCAAATCTTGGGAGATTATTACTGCCAAAGGGAAACAAATGCAGGAAGGATGGCAAAAGTTAGCGAATGAAAATAACTTGTCCATCACAGTGTCAGGAATTCCATCACTAACTACTTATGCTTTTAATAGTGATAATGCCTTGTTGTTCAAAACCTTTATCACTCAGGAAATGTTGAAAAAAGGATTTTTAGCCAGTACTAATTTTTATGCTTCAATTGCGCATGAAGATGTCGATTTTGAGCAATATTTTTCGGAATTAGATACGGTTTATAAAAAAATAAAAGAACATGAAAATGGTACTTTAGACATTAATTCTTTGTTAGAAGGACCTATTTGTCATTCGGGTTTCAAGAGATTAAATTAGTCCTATGAAATACAAAGTATTGCATAAGCAAGTGTTTTCCGTTGGCCATTTTGCTATTGTTCCTATTCGTTTTGAGGATAGGATGGCAATCATGAAATGGAGAAATGAACAAATTTATCATTTACGACAAAATAAACCCTTGACTGCTGAAGATCAAGAGAACTATTTTAACCAAGTGGTTGGTTCTCTTTTTGAACAAGAATTCCCGAATCAAATTTTATTTTCTTTTCTGGAGCATGGCGTTTGCATTGGTTATGGCGGTTTAGTGCATCTTAATTGGATTGATAAAAATGCTGAAATATCCTTTATTATGGATACTTCTCTCGAAAAGGAACGTTTTCATGAGATTTGGTCAGTTTATTTAGGCTTAATAGAACAAGTGGCTTTTCAAGATTTGAATTTGCATAAAATATATACTTATGCTTTTGATTTGAGACCGCATTTGTATAAAGTACTCGTATCTACCGGTTTTCAACAAGAAGCGGTACTGAAAGACCATTGTTTTTTTGAAAACAAATTTAAAGATGTAGTGATACATGCCAAATATAAAAGCAAACTGGAGCTAAGAAAAGCCAATAGTTCAGATGTAAATATTACTTTTGATTGGGCTTCAAATGAAGTCGTCAGAAAGTATGCGCTCACTAAAAATAAAATAGAATTTGAAAGTCATAAGTTATGGTTTAATGCTAAAATTAACGACCCAAAAGTTTATTATTACATTGCAATGGTTGATGAGAAACCTGTCGGATCTATTCGTTTTGACCAAGTGGATAGGGAAGCGGTTATCAGCTATTTGATTGATCCAAAATTTCATGGAAATGGTTTTGGAAAAAAAATAGTAAAAGAAGGTATAGAACACTTTAGAATGGATTCGCAAAATTATGCTATTGTTGGAATTGTTGAGAATGAAAATAAGGCCTCTTTAAAAATCTTTAGAGATTTAAGTTTTAAGGAGGAGTTTTTAAATGAAAATACCATAAAATTCAAACTACTATGAAGATTAAGAACTTCAATATAAATAAAGATTCACAGGTATTTATAATCGCTGAACTTTCTGCCAATCACAACGGAAGTTTAGAGACTGCCTTAGAAACAGTTCGTGCCGCCAAAAGAGCAGGAGCAGATTGTATAAAATTGCAAACCTACACCGCAGATACGATAACTATTGATTCCAAAAAAGAGGATTTTTTAATCAAAGGAACCATTTGGGATGGTAAGAATTTATATGAATTATACCAAGAAGCTTATACGCCTTGGGAATGGCATCAGATAATATTTGATGAAGCAGAAAGAAATGGATTGATCTGTTTTTCTTCCCCATTTGATAAAACAGCCGTTGATTTGTTAGAATCATTAAATGCGCCGGCCTATAAAATTGCTTCGTTTGAGATTACAGACATACCGCTAATTGAGTATACCGCCAGCAAAGGAAAACCCATTATCATGTCGACCGGTATTGCCACTACAGAAGATATCGAATTGGCTTTAGATGCCTGCCGAAGAATGGGTAATAACGACATCGCTTTATTGAAATGTACGTCAAGTTATCCGGCACCGATTGAAGAGGCCAATATGGTCATGGTTAAAGATTTTGCAGAACGTTTTGGCGTGATTACCGGATTGTCCGACCATACCATGGGTGCAACAGTTCCGGTAGTAGCCACTTGTTTTGGTGCCAAAATCATAGAAAAGCATTTTATTTTAGACCGTTCTATCGGAGGACCGGATGCTTCCTTTTCGATGAATGAGCAAGAATTTACAGCCATGGTAAAATCCGTTAGAGAAGCAGAAAAAGCGATGGGTGTTGTCGATTATCAATTAACGGACAAACAAGCCAAAGGCAAAGACTTTTCGCGCTCCTTATATGTTGTCAAAGACCTGAAAAAAGGAGATGTAATTACGGAAGAGCATGTCAAAAGTATCAGGCCGGGCTTTGGTTTGCATCCAAAATATTACAATCAAATCATTGGAAAAAAGAGTAATCAAGATTTAGAAAAAGGATCCAGAATGAGTTTGGATTTTTTAGATAACGATGCTACTTTGTAACAGAAATTAATTTAGGTAATAGAATGAAAAAAACGAATGTGTTTTTAGTGAGGACACAATACCATGTGTTAATGTCTGTCAATACTATTTTTAACAATTACAAAGATTGTAATAATATTATTTATTATCTCAAGGGAAGAATAATCAATGATTTTGACAGTCAAGAAGACTTTATGGTTTTTAAAGAACTCGAGAGAAACAAATTTGGAAATATTGACTTTGTTAACCAACTCAAGGAAATTAATCCTGAGCGTTTTTTCTTTTTCCAAGAAAACTGTTCTGAGACGTTGTTTATAATTAATAAACTGGCCAAGACTGATATTATAATTTCATTGTTGCAAGACGGAACCAAACCTTATCATCACTACAGAAAGAAAAGACTCTTATATTGTATACTCAGAGATACGCTCAATGATTATAAAGAAATGTTTAAGCGCAAGCAAGTCGCGCTGATTGGATTTCACAACAACTACAAATATGCTTTTTCTAAAGAAGTAGATGAAGTTTGGTTGAATTATCCGGAGAAGTACAATAACAGAACCCGTAAAAAGTTACTTCAATTGCCCTATTATTCTCAAGAATCAATAGCGTTTTCCAATAAATTGTTCCAGTTTAAAGTTGATTTTGATGTCGAATCTATTCTATATCTCGGTCAGGCTTGGAAACAAATTTATTGGGAGCGAGAAAAAGAAATATTTGATTACTTGATTAAAAAGTTTCCCAACAAAAAAATCATTTATAAATCGCATCCAAATTCAGAACCTGGTCAACTCGATTTGTACAATGACTATGAAAACATTATGATGATCAGGAACAAAATTCCTGCTGAGTTATATGTTTTAACCATGAAAAACACCATTATTTTGAGTGCGGCATCGACCTCTATGTTTGCTTATAATGAAACGTGTAAGTATTATTATACCTATAAGTTGTATCATTTTGGCAATATTTTTACCCAAGTTGATATCGGAAACCCAACAGATCATATCGTTAATATTGATGATTTGAATGAAATTGATTTTTAAATGTTAAAAAAAATTTACCATAAGTTTCAATCTAACGATTTAATTAAGACCGGTTCTTATTATAGTTTGTCGAGTACCATTAATAGCATTTCCAAAATGTTTGTCGGAATTGTTATTATGAAATGGTTGAATCCGTATGAGCTTGGTTTGTGGAACGCGGTGTCGATTTTTTTAGCCTATATTCCTTTTTTTCAACTCGGAATTCAAAATGGTTTGTCTATTGAATTACCCATATTGATGGGGAATAACGATAAAGATTATAAGAAGTATATATCTTCAGCACGCTGGTATTCTTATTTTGTTTCGACTTTGTTTATCGTCATTGGATTTCTCATCACACTTGGTTCTTTCTTTTTTACAGATAACTTAGACCTTACACTCGGCATCGGTACAATCTGTGTTATTGCGGCAAGCACTTCGTTAACATTACATTTGATTTCCACCTTTAGAACCTCAAAATCATTTGATAAACTAACCAAAATATATATTATTGAAAGTGTGTTAACGCTACTTTCAGCCTATTTTGTTTACAAATATCACTACTATGGAATACTGTTATTTAATATCATTGTAGTAGTTCAGCATACGATTTTACTATTTGTTTTCTCGCCATACAAGGACATAAAACCTGATTTTTCCAAAGATTTTTTGCAAAAATTGTTTAAGCGAGGTATGATCATCATGTCGTTTTACCAATTAAGAGTGTTGGCTCAAAGTTTTCCTAAATGGATTATACTGAGTATTGGTGGTGTACTCCAACTGGGATTGTTTTCACCTGCGATGGCATTAAAGGGAATGATGAATTTATTACCAAGTCAAATTAATCAATTCTTGCAACCACAAATGGGTTTTAAATACGGCAAGGAAGGAAAAGCGGCATTGCTCTGGCCTTATATGAGGAAAATGATTTTATTTTATCCTCTGATTTCTATACCGTTTTCAATAGTTGTTATTATTTTTATGCCTTACATAATTGAAACGTTTTTCCCGAAATTTGCCGCTTCTGTTTTTTCGATTCAAATTATGTCGGTTGCATTTATTTTTTCAAGTTATGCCACGACACACAACATTCTGTATACTTTAAAGGCTTACAAAGAGGCTTACGTTTTTCTTTTTTTCGAATTATTGGGTTATGCCGTTTTCCCAATTCTGTGTTACCTGGTATTTGATGTGGATTTATTGAGTACTATATCAATAGGAATTCTAATAAATTACATATTTTTATATTTCTTTAATTATTTTTTGTTGAAGAAAGTGCTTTTTTTAGAAAAGTATAATACCAAAATTACCACTAAATAAAAAGTTATGAGAAGCAGTATTGTACCCAAGTTACTTTTTGTTTTTGTTTGGCCGCTCCCAACAATTATTAGTGTCTTTAAAGATTTAAAATCGAGATATTTACTTTTATTTTTCATGTTTTTTGCAGCGTTTGTTGGGATTAACATGTTTAATGCACCTACTTCTGACATGTATAGGTATGTGACTCGTTCGGTGTATTATAAAAACACATCTTTGGTAGAAATTTTTTTGGAAAAAGATTTTTTTTATCCGCTTCTTTCCAAAATAATTAATTCCATCTCAAGCGATTTTTATTTTATTACCGTCTGTTTTACAACAATTTATTATTTTTTATTTTATAAGTGTATTAAAGTAATCTCTGATAATTTAGATCCAAATTACAGAGCATATATTCCTTGGTTTTATGTCTTAGCATTGTATACTGTTCTTCCTTTTACAGTTGTTACAGCATTTAGATACAATTCGGCTGTAATTTTTTTTACGTGGTGTTTGTTGGAATATACTTTAAACGGTAAGAAGAAATTTTTGTATATCATTTTATTAACGCCTTTTATTCACTTTTCATTTCTGTTTTACACCATTTTGCCTTTCGTTTATTTGGCGATCAAGAATATGAAAAGAAGAACCAATATTGCAATCTTATTATTTGGATTGTCTTTTGTGTATTCTAACTCTAATCTTTCTAGTGTGGTTGATACTTTTTCCAAGCAGTATCTTAGAGAGAGTATCTCCAATCAAGTGGATGCCTATGCTTCCGAAGAAGGCATTGAAAGCAACGACCAGCGATATGCAAAAGCGGTAAAAGAAGGTTCTGCCCGAAGAGCTATAAATAGAGGAATAATTACTTATTCTAGACAAATTTTAATGTTTAGTTTGTTGTTTTTTATTCTTAAAAGGAAAAAATTTTTAGCACAGAATAAGTTTTATGAAGATATGTTGATAATGGCTTTGTTGTCATATTCATTGACTAATTTTGCTTCTTCAGTCCTGCATGGAAGTCGTTTTTTCTCTGTCAGCAATTTTTATTTTTATTTTGTATTATTTTTTATGATTGCTTCTACCAAAGTTTCTTTTGAGCAAAACAAAGCTTTCTTCTTGAAAAATAAAACATTCTTTCATTTCATAAGCCTGCTCATCGTATTAAACTTTATAAATTTTACCTATATGGCGAAGACCATTTTTAATTTCCCGAATCTTATTTTTGGAAATTGGCTGTCTTCTTATTTTTTAATTAGCGGATAATGTATCGCATGAGCTTTATGTTTAAGTAGATGAGAAATGATTGGTTTTATAAAATATAGTTAGGCGAAACGTATAAGGAAAATGGTAGAAATTTTAAAAAATATCTTATTGAATTCTAAAGGATTCAAGTCCAAAAGAAAAATCTTAGTCATCGAATCCGATGATTGGGGTTCGGTTAGGATGCCTTCAAAACAAGCCTTTGAGAATTTATTGAAAGCCGGTGTCAAAGTGGATCAATGTGGTTACAATACTTTTGACAGTCTGGAATCAGTACAAGATTTTGATGCTATCTTTAATCAGTTGAATAAAATTAAAGATAAAAACGGCAATTCTCCAATTATCACAGCCAATACTATCGTCGCCAATCCCGATTATGAAAAAATAAGAGAAGGCAATTTTGAAAATTATTATTTTGAAACATTCGATCAATCTTACAAAAGGCACCAAGGAGCTAACCATACATTGGATGTAATCAAACAAGGAATAAAAGAAAAATTATATTTCCCACAATTGCATGGGCGAGAGCATATTTTTTTGAATAATTGGATGGGCGCTTTAAAAAATGGCGATTCAGCAACCAGACTGGCTTTTGACAACCAAGTTTATGGATTGAGTACTACCATAACTTCCACCAAAAGAAAAAGTTTTTTAACAGCACTTGATGGTAATAGTTTGGAGGAATTAGACGCACACGAGTCAATACTTTTGGAAGCGCAACACATTTTTAAAGAAAATTTTGGTTTTCCTTCAACTTCATTTATTGCGGCTAATTATACTTGGCATCCCAATCATGAAGTTTTTTTGGATAAAATAGGCGTAAATACCATTCAAGGCGGTAGAGCTCAAAAAGTGCCGGGCAATCACGAAGGGTATCAAACCATCAAGCATTATATGGGAAATCGTAATGGTTTAGGACAGATTTTTTTAATTCGAAATGCCGGTTTTGAACCAGCTACAAGACCAAATGTCAATTGGCATCAAAAAATTTTAAACGAAGTCAAAGCTGCTTTTTTAGTTGGAGCACCGGTTATTTTATCATCTCATAGGGTTAATTTTATGGGTGGCTTGGATGAAAAAAACAGAGAGCGTAATTTGAAATTGTTTGGTGAGATACTTAGCGATTTAGTAAAAAGATACCCCGATATTGAATTTATGAATACAGAGGAATTGTCTAACTTTATAAGAATTTCTAAAAAATGAGTTATGATATTTTAGTTTGCGGAGATTTTTATGTTGGTCCACATGCCGGAGGAAGACTTGATGCTGTTGTAGCCAATAAAGAGTATGCTTTATTGTTTGGTGAATTGTATGAAGATTTGAAAGCATCGAATTTATCCATTGTGAATCTTGAAGGACCGGTAGTTAGCTCCGGAAATCCATCTCCTAAAACAGGTCCTGTGATTTCTATGAAGCCTTTAGTAATGGAAGCTTTACTTGATGCAAATATAAATTTAGTGACTTTAGCCAATAATCATATAATGGATTTTGGTATCGAAGGATTCAAGGAAACTTTGACAAGATTGGATGAGTCTAATTTAAATTTTGTCGGTGCCGGGCTTTCTAAAACTGCCAAAAGAAAGCCATTTATAACAGAGATTAAGTCAAAAAAAATTGCCATAATCAACGTTTGTGAGCATGAGTGGATTTCTGATAGCAATAGTGAATCGGGTGCCAACGGAGTTGATGTAATTGAGAATTTTTATCAAATTCAAGCGTTGCGTTCCACCACAGATTTTATCATTGTGATCTACCATGGCGGCAATGAATACCATCCGCTTCCCACTCCGGATATGAAAAAAATATTTCGTTTTTTTGTAGACGCCGGCGCTTCAGCGGTGATTGGGCATCATACCCATACCTTTAGCGGTTATGAGAAGTATCATGATTGTCCAATTTTTTACAGTCTTGGCAACTTTATCTTTGATAGCAATAAAAAATCGAAAGGCGAAAATTGGAATACCGGTGTTGCCATCGGATTAAATGTTATCAATGACCAATTAGATTTCCAAATCATTCCGTTTTTACAAAATGATAAAGAAATAGGCATAAAAAAATTAAAAGCCCAAGCATTGCAAGATTTTGAAGTTAAGCTAAAAAAATATAACGAAATCATCAATGATGATCAAAAGTTACAAGAAGAATATAATAGATTTGCCGGAAAAATGGGGTTGCAGTATTTGGCATTTATAAATCCATACGAAGGCAAGTTGAGTTCTTTATTTAAAAAAGGCATACTTCCCTCAGTGTACAGTAAAAAGAAAATATTATTATTACTCAATTTAATAAGATGTGAATCTCATAAGTATTTGTTGGAGCATATATTAAAAGAGAAGATTAAAAAACACTAAAAAGTAATTCATGAGAATCGCAATACATGATAATCCGGGCTCTTTTGCTTCAAAATGGATAGAATACTGTAAAGACAATAGCATTGATTTTGCCATTGTAAACTGTTATGATTCTGATATTATGGAACAAATGAAATCATTTGACATTTTATTATGGCATCATCAACAGTCCAATCCAACGGATTATTTTATGGCCAAAAAATTATTGGAAGCTTTAGAATTTTCCGGTAAATTGGTTTTTCCTGACCACAATACCAATTGGCATTTTGATGATAAGGTAGCCCAAAAATACCTTTTTGAAGGGTTAGATATAGCAACGCCTGAAAATTATGTTTTCTACGATTTAAAATCTCTTAAAAAATTTGCTAAAACCAGTTCCTATCCGATTGTTTGGAAGTTAAAAGGCGGTTCCGGAAGTAGAAATGTAAAGCTGGTTAAAAGCGAAAGCGAGCTGATTGCCATTGGCCAAAAAATGTTTGGAAGCGGCATAAGAGAATATGATGCTGTCGATGGCATTAAAGAAGCTATCAGACGTTATAAAATGGGTAAAAAGAAAATGATTGATATTTTTAAAGCCATAGCCCATTTGGTTTACCCTGTAAAATATGAACGGATGAGCGGCAAGGCTTGGGGTTATGTTTATTTGCAAGAGTTTATTCCCAATAATGATTCTGATTATCGGGTTATTGTTATTAAGGACAAGGCTTTTGCAATAAAAAGGTACACGCGACCTAATGATTTCAGAGCCAGTGGCAGCGGTTATATTGAATACAAAAAAGAGTTGTTTGATGATGAGTTGTTAAAAACTTCTTTTGAAATAGCGTCAAAGGTGAAAACTCAATGCATAGCGTTTGATTTTGTTTACCGAGACGGAAAACCTTTACTGGTAGAAATGAGTTATGGTTATCGAAAAGAAGGCTATTATGCTTGTGAAGGCTATTGGGACAGTAGTCTGAATTGGCACGCAGGAAACTTCAATCCTTATGAATGGATTATTGAAGATTTAAAAGAAACGTTTTTGAACTTAAAGAAGTAATCTTGAAAGAAGTAATTTTAGTTTCTCCAAAATTAGGAATAGGCGGTATTCAAAGAGCAATGACCAATTTGGCCAATTGGTTTGTAAATAATGGATACCAGGTTACTTTAGTTTCTTGTAAAAAAGAACCTCTTTTTTATCCTCTAGACCCAAAAGTAACTCTAATTACACCTCAAAAAGAACATCCCGGAAATCAGGGCAATATTATTTTTCACTACATCAGGATTATTTTTTATTTAAGAAAAGCCTTTAAAGCCAATTCCTCACAACATATTATTTCATTTGGAGATGTTTTTAACCCATTGACTTTGATAGCGAGTATTGGCTTAAAAAAGAAGGTGCATATTTCAGACCGAACGAGTCCTGATTTTAAGTTCAAATGGTATGTCTCTTTCTTAAAAAAAATTACTTATCCTTATTCCACTACTTTTGTAGCACAAACTACGAAAGCTGCCCAATGGAATGAAAAGAAATTTGCAAACAAACTCAATATTAAAGTAATTCCCAATCCGATAAGAGAAGTTATTGTCGATACTACTATAGCTAAGGAAAAGACATTGCTTTATGTCGGCCGATTTGCTTGGGAAAAAAACCCTGAGGCCTTAATTAGAGCATTTTCTATGATTGAAAATAGGGAAGGATGGCAATTAGTAATGTTGGGAGACGGACCGTTACTTCCTGCCATGAAATCATTAGCCTCGGGATTAAAATTAGGAGACAATATTCAATTTGTCGGACAGGTAAAAGATGTTGATTCCTATTTTTCCAAAGCATCTTTGTATGTTTTGCCTTCTGTATTGGAAGGATTTCCCAATGCTTTGTGTGAGGCAATGGCAGCCGGATTACCATGCGTTTGTGTGGAAGGAATTCCTTACGAAGATTTAGGAACAAAAGGGGTAGATTTTTTAGTGGCAAAACGAGATGATGTTATCGATTTATCATCGAATATCAACCACTTATTGCAGTCAGAATCACTAAGAATGACTATGGGTAAAAATGCTCAATCTATTAGAGAACGACTGGCATTGCCGATAATTTTTACTAAGTTTGAAGAAATCCTGAATTAATAACTATGAATTTATTACTTCGATTATATTACAGTATTCCTAATTTTCAAAATCAATCCGTTTTGGGTAAAATTTTGAATAGAAGTATGGAGAAAGTTCTAAAAACATGGTTTGATTTTTACTGTCCTATTTTTTTTAAATTTACTTCAAAGAATACCAAATATACTCTCCAAACGAACACCTCTGAAAAAAGACCTAGTGACTTAATTATCGCCAGTCTGACCAGTTTTCCTGCCAGAATAGAACATACTTATTTGAGTGTTGAATGTATATTAAGACAATCTCTTCACCCTGATAAACTAATACTTTGGTTGGCCAAAGAGCAATTTCCTGAAGGTTTAGCTTCATTGCCAAAAAAGTTGTTGGATCAGACCAAGCGTGGTTTAGAAATTAGGTTTTGTGATGATTTGCGTTCTCATAAAAAATACTATTACTCTTTAATCGAGTTTCCTCAAAGTAAGGTGATTATGTTTGATGACGATTTATATTATTACAAGGACATGATTAAAGATTTAATGGCATTACACCTAAAATATCCCAATAAAGTAATTGCTTCACGGGCTCACTTAATCAATTTCAAAGAGGGCTCAATACTTCCATATTTGCAATGGACACATAATTACAATGAAGAAAAGCCCTCAATATATTTACACCATACGAGTGGCAATGGAACATTATTGCCCGGCAAAAATATTTTTGACCAAACGGTATTTGATAAAGATTTAATTTTTAAACTGAGTCCCAACTCTGATGATGTGTGGCTTAAGATGAATTTGATTCGACTTCAAGTTGAGGTGGTTACCAATGCCAAATACAATAAAGATCCTATCAGTGTGAAGTCCACGCATAAAGTTTCCCTGGTATCAAGTAATTCATTTAAAGGTGGAAAAGACAAACAAATTAAGGATTGCATAGACTATTTTGATTTAAAATTTAATTGATTATTTATGAATTTAATTACATTACTTAGAAAGTCATATGTAAACTACAGAGGTTGGTCAACCCATAAAAAAATCGTGGTCATTGAATCCGATGATTGGGGAAGTATTCGCATGCCAAATACTGAAACCTATCAAGCACTGGTCAAAAAAGGAATTCCGGTTGATAAAAACAGATATACCAAGTTTGACTGTCTTGAAACACCTGATGATTTGAGCGTTTTGTTTGAGATGCTCAGTTCCCATAAAGACGCTAATCAACAACCCGCAACTATAACTGTAAACTCATTACCTGCCAATCCTGATTTTGATAAAATTAGAGCAGACGATTTGAAAACCTATCATTATGAATCAATATTTGATAGTTACCAAAAGCATTCTTCTAAGGAAGCAATGGTTGGTTTATGGAAGCAAGGAGTTGAACAAAATATTTTTTACCCTCAGTTTCACGGCAGAGAGCATTTGCATCCTACCCGATGGATGAAAGCTGTCATGACCTGTGAAAAGGAAAAGATTTGCTTTGACCATGATGCGATTCCGGGGATTAATTTGGGAACATCCAATAGGATAAATTACTTAGCCGCATTTGATTATTACAATGAGCAGGAAAAGTCAACTATTGAAACAGATTTGATTGATGGACTTCAAATGTTTGAAACGGTATTTGGATTTCAATCGAAATCATTTATTGCTTCTCAATCCATCCGAGGGAATCACATCAATGCTATATTAGCCCAAAACGGCGTTAAGTATCATCAAAACGCCCAACAATTGTTGCCTTATCTAGAAGATCCAAAACATGGTATAGTTAATAAATACTGGGGTTTTAAAGATGAGAGCGGCTTGCTTTATTGGAGAAGAAATGTGACTTTTGAGCCTAGTAAAAATCAAAATTTGGATTGGGTTGATTTGTGCATGGCAGAAATTAACAATGCTTTTACTTTTGGTAAACCCGCTGTTATCAATTCGCATAGGGTCAATTTTATTGGTCATCTTTCCAAAAAAAATCAATCTGATTCAATTAAAGCTTTAGATGCGCTTTTGAAAGCAATTGTAAAAAAATGGCCTGATGTCGAATTTATGAACAGCCAACAATTAGGTGAATATATGAGCAATACAAAAAATGAATAAAAAATTAGTACTCGGAATTACCGCTCCCGGAAGTGTAATTTTAATAGCGGGTCAAATGCGTTATTTTAAAGCTTTGGGTTATGAAACTTATTTGATGGCACCGAATCACCAAAGGGTGACGGATTACTGTCAGCAAGAGGGTTGTGTTCATTTGCCGGTAGATTTAGAACGTGAAATTTCCCCTGTTAAGGATATTAAAGCATTATTTCAGGTGATCAAGCATTTGCGAAGGGTAAAACCCGATGTAGTGAATTTTGGTACACCAAAAGTAAGTTTGTTAGGAATGATTGCGGCAAAGCTATTAGGGGTTAAAAACAGGATTTATACCTGTCGGGGTTTTCGTTTTGAACATGAAACCGGATTGAAAAAAACAATACTGGTTACCATGGAAAAAATAACCGCACGTTTTGCACATAAAATCATTTGTATCAGTAATTCAGTTAGGGATTTAGGTATTGAAAATACTATTTTTTCAAAAGAAAAATCTTTAGTAATTCACAAAGGAAGCAGTAACGGGATTGATTTGGAAAGATTTAGTCCAAGTCAAATTAACGCGACACAAATCTCAGCTTTGAAAAACGAACTAGGATTGAATGAAACTCATTTTGTGTATGGTTTTGTGGGAAGATTAATTGACAGAAAAGGAATTAAAGAACTGTATGAGGCTTTCGATAATTTGTATGCAAAGAACCATTCTTCTAGATTATTGATTGTAGGTCCGATTGAAAAAAGCCAAATCGCTGATTTGAGTTTAATAGAAAAAATGGAACAACATCCCGGAATTTTATTGGTGGGCACCCAAAGCAATGTCCCGCTGTATTTGTCGGTAATGGATGTTTTTTGTCTGCCTGCTTGGTGGGAAGGTTTTGGCAATGTATCAGTGCAAGCTGCTGCGATGGGATTGCCTGTCATTGCTACTGATGTTACCGGAAGTAAAGATGCCGTTTCCAAAGATTTTAACGGTTTGTTGATTCCCGCAAAATCAGTCAAGGATTTACAAAATGCGATGGCTTTGTTAGAAGAGAATCCGGAAAAAAGAAAGGAATTAGGGATGAATGGTTTCATTTGGGCCAAAAACTTTGACAGCAAAATGATTTGGGATGGAATGAATGCGATTTATTGCTCAAGGGAATAGCAATCCTGTCTTTTGATTTTACCTGTTCACAAAAATAGATTATTTCAAAATAGAGCACAACTGGAATTAGTGCTACAAGAAATTTAAATTATAAATACATTTACAAACGAGTTATAAGTGATTTAATTTTATTTACTCAATGCGTTCGGCATACTTAAAATTATAACACATTTTTTTCACCATAAACAAAAGGCTTAGTAATGCTCTTTAATTCACTAGATTTTCTGCTTTTTTTTCCTCTGGTATGTATACTCTTTTTTGGGTTCCCAACAAAATACAGATGGCTGTTGTTGTTAGTAGCAAGTTGCTATTTTTATATGTATTTTATTCCAATATACATATTGATTTTGGCTGGTACTATTGTAATCGACTATTTTGCCGGTATACTCATTGAAAACAACCAAGGAACAAAACGGCGGTTTTATTTAATAATGAGTTTGTTTGCCAATATATTGGTTTTGGCCGTTTTTAAATATTATAATTTCTTCATAGAAAATATTGAAGTTTTACTTGCGGCTTTAGGCAGTAAAAGCAATTTGCCTTATTTGTCCATTTTGCTGCCGGTAGGTTTGTCATTTCACACTTTTCAGGCGATGAGTTACACCATAGAAGTATACAGAGGAAATCAAAAAGCCGAGAAACATTTTGGAATCTATGCGCTGTATGTAATGTTTTTTCCTCAACTTGTTGCCGGACCGATTGAAAGACCACAAAATGTCTTGCATCAATTTCACGAAAAGAAATATTTTCTGTATGAGAACTTTGCCAAAGGGTTCAAACTCATTATTTGGGGTTTTTTTATGAAAGTAGTGGTGGCCGATCGATTAGCACTTTATGTGAATGCGGCTTACAATAATGTAGACAATCACAATGGTTCAACGCTACTGCTAGCAACAGTCTTTTTTTCCTTCCAAATCTATTGTGACTTTGCCGGATACTCATCCATTGCCATTGGTACAGCAAAAATTATGGGTTTTGATTTGATGACTAATTTTAACCGACCTTATTTTGCCAAAACCATTTCTGAATTCTGGAAAAGATGGCACATTTCTCTTAGTACTTGGTTTAGAGATTATTTGTACTTGCCGCTTGGTGGTAATAAAGTATCCAGAAACAGATGGTATTTCAATTTGTTTTTCGTCTTTTTGGTCAGCGGAATATGGCATGGCGCCAATTGGACGTTTTTTATTTGGGGCGCATTAAATGGAGCCTATTTAGTCATTGCCATTGTCACTCAAAGGTATCGCAACAAATTTAATGACGCTACCGGATTATCAAGGAACAGAACTTTTTTTACCGCAATACAAATCATTACGACATTTATTCTGAGTTCATTTGCTTGGATATTTTTTAGAGCTAATAATGTTCAGGAAGCTTTCACGATTGTAGAAAAAATAGGAACCGATTTGTCCACCGATTTATTTGTAAAATGGGATGTGTTTTTTGGGGTGTTTATTGGGTTGTCTGTTTTGATTTTAAAGGAGTTCAGGGATGAGTTTTTGCTGAACAAACTTTCGTTTTTAAAGAAACCAAATGTGAGTATACTATTTTATGCCTTTATCGTGGCACTGATATTATTAATGGGCGTTTTTGATGAAGGGCAATTTATTTATTTCCAATTTTAAGTCTAGATGAAAAGAGAAAAAAGGATTTCAATTCTGAAAAAAGCACTATTGTTTGTGATTGTATTAGTCACTATTGATGTGTGTTCCGGTTTTATTTTTGACTCATTGTATTCAAATTCTAAATCGGGAGTTGCTTATCAAGAGAATCAAGTATTCAATAAAACAAATGATAGTATCTTGATTTTCGGATCTTCAAGAGCTGCGTTTCATTACAAACCGGATATTATTTCAGAAAGAACCGGTCTGACTTGTTATAATGCCGGGAGAGAAGGTATGGGGATTTATTTTCACTATGCGGCACTTTTAGCAACCTTAGAGCGATACAGCCCTAAAGTAGTCGTTTTGGATTTAGACTTTAGAGATGTTTATGATAGAGGCGGCAATTTTGGTGAAGATGTTTTTAGTGATTTAGCACCTTTCTACGGAAAAGTTAATGCAGAATTTGATAATTACATCAGTAGAAACTGGTATGATGGTATTTTTTACCGTTCCAATTTACTGAAATATAATAAGAAATTTTTTAACATACTTACGGCCAATGTTGTTAAAAATAAGGACAACTTCAAAGGATATATCCCACTAAAAGGAGAATGGAATGGAGAAGACAAGGTATTGAAAAATGATACTTTTACCATTGGACCTGAGTTGATTAAAACAATAAATCTATTTATCACTAAAGCCCAATCAAAAAATATTAAAGTTATTTTGGTGATTTCACCAACGTTCAAAAAAATAAAACCGGAGTTTTTTACTATTGCCAATGAAATAGCTGCCCAAAACAAAGTCAAGTTGGTTGATTATTCTAATGCAGAAGAGTTTGTAAGTCAAAAAACTCTTTTTCATGATTCGGAACATTTAAACGATAAAGGCGCTTTACTGTTTTCAAAAGAAGTGGCCAAGCAAATCAAACCTTGAGATTGACAATTTCAAAAGACTTTTAGGTTTATTACTTTTCAAGAATAATATTAATGTTAGTATTCCTTTTTTTGCTTTTGAATGATAATTTTTATACCTAGTTTAGCAACATAAAATAAGAGAACAAATGGAAAAAGAACTTTTTGAACAATTGGAAGATATTTTAGAATTGGATCCTGGAACGGTATCACTTACAGACGCTTTCAGAGATTATGACAATTGGGATTCTATGGCTAATCTTTCGGTAATCGCAATGCTTGATGACTCTTTTGGCGTTCACATTGCCTCGCAAGATTTTAAAAATCTGATTACAGTAGGTGATTTGGCTGAAGAAGTTAAAAAAAGAATGGCCTAAAGATTTATTCATTTGATGGTAATACTTCAATGATAGTATGAATTCACTTTTCAGTTTAAATAATAAGACAATTTTGGTTACCGGTGCTTCCTCGGGCATCGGTCGTTCTGTTTCCGAAATGTTAGCCCATCAAGGCGCAACCGTAATCATGACTGCAAGAAATGAAGAGCGTTTACAAGTCACATTACAATCATTACCCAAAGGAAACCACCAATATTTTTCAACTGATTTAACGTCTGATGAAGCTATTAAGGAATTAGTAGCCCAATTGCCGGCTTTGGATGGCATCATATTAAATGCCGGTATGGTCAAAACTGTTCCGGTACAATTTATCAAACGGGATGACCTGAATTATATGTTTGATTTGATGCTGCACAGCTCTATTTTGTTACTCCAACAACTTTTAAAAAGTAAAAAGCTTAAACCCGAAGCCTCGGTATGTTTTATCTCTTCGGTAGCTTCTCAAAAAATAACCATAGGGAATGCTATTTACAGTGCTGCAAAAGGCGCTTTGAATTCGTTTACCAAATCTTTAGCGTTAGAAGTAGCGCCAAAGCAAATTAGGGTTAATGCGATTTTACCGGGTATGGTGCAAACAGCCATTTTAGAATCCGGTACCATTTCTGAGGAACAATTGCAAGCCCATTTAAAAAATTACCCTTTAGGTCGATTTGGTCAACCTGAAGATATTGCCGGTTTAACCGTTTATTTGATGGCCGACGTTTCCAAATGGATGACCGGAAGCCTTCTGACTTTAGACGGCGGCTACACCTTGAAATAAATTATGAGAAACTTAGTAATAATTGGAGCCAGTGGTTTTGCCAGAGAAATGTACGATTTGGCCTTGGCTTGTTATGGCAATCAATCCGATTTCAGCATTAAAGGATTTCTGAGTGATAATCCATCCAATATAGAAGAATTAGGCTATCCGCCGGTTTTGAATACCGTAACCGATTATGAGCCTGTTGATGGCGATGTTTTTTTCTGCGCCATAGGAAACTTGTACCACAGAAGAAAAACAGTCGAAATCATTTTGTCGAAAGGCGGGAAATTTATCAATCTGATTCACCCGACAGCCATTGTTTCTCCCAGTGTAAAATTGGGAATAGGAATAGGCATCAAATCATTTTGTGTTTTAGCCAGTGATGTTACCGTTGAAGATTTTACTTTTTTGCAAAGTTCTGTAATTATGGGACATGACGTTCATATTGGACGCTTTTGTCAAGTAAATTCGTTTTCATTTTTTGCCGGTTATGTTCGTGTACACGATATGGTTTCCATCAATGCAGGTGTCAGAATTATACAAAATATAGTGGTCGAAGAAGAAGCGGTTGTCGGTATTGGTAGCGTAGTTTTGCGTCGTGTGAAAAAAAATACTACCGTCTTCGGAAATCCTGCCAAACGAATAGTAATGTAGGTTAATAAACCCTTAAATATGTCTTTTTACCATTTTAATAACGTCAAAATTTCAGGTATAGCCTCGGCTATTCCAAAGCAAGCACGTTCGGTAGATTTGCAAACAGCTTCTGATTTAGGTTATGCCGCTGCTACCAATTTATTGGAAACCAAAAGCATAGACCGAACCCAGCTGGGATTCATCATTTTTCTGACCAAAACACCCGATTACAGAAGTCCGGCTTCCGCTATAGTGTTGCAACACCGTTTGCAACTTCCGAAGGATTGTTTGGCTTATGATATCAACTTGGGTGCGGTTGGCTTTATCGCCGGATTACAATTGGGCTGTTCTTTATTAAATGGTTTAAATACCACAAAAGGATTGGTGATTATAGGCGATACTAACAGCAAGCAGATAGCCGAAAACAACCCGATTTTTGACCATTTTGGTGATGCGGCAACGGCTATTCTTTTAGAAAAAGAAGAAGCTTCACCAATTCATATTCAGTCATTTTCTCAAGGGGATGCCTACGAGACTTACATAATTCCCGGTGGTGCTTTTAGAACTAATGAAAAGCGAGAAACTTATGACTTGTCAAGCCTTCCGACTGCCGGAACGTTTAACCAATTGAATTATGACAAGCAAAGAATGCATCAATTCTTTGCAGAAAAAATACCAAGTGATTTGACCGATTTTATGGTTAAATCTAATGGACAAATTTCCTCTTATGATGTGTTGGCTTTCCAACAATCTAATGCAGAAATGAATCTGGAAATTATTAAAAACGCAGGTTTTGATCAATCTCAATTACAATCCAATTTTAAAAATTTTGCCGATTGCTCCGGTTCGTCGATACCCTTATTGATTTCGGGTATCAATGAGAGAAAAAGAATTTTAGCTTGTGCTTATGGCGAAGGATTATCTTGGGGTTTTGCCGATTTTTATTTGGAAGAAAATACGGTTTTACCCTTAATTGAAACCGATGACTATTTTGCAGAAGGTTTTGTAACTCATGAAATTTAAGCTATGCTGACAGGACAATTTCAAAATATTAAAATAGCAGGCTTATCAGTAGCAGTACCAATGGATAAAGTTCCCGTTGAGCTTTTTTATGATGTTTTCGGTGAAGAGAATGTGGTGAAATTTAAGGAAATGACCGGAGTTCATTCGGTTTCGAGAGCAAAGCCTAAACAAACAGCTTCCGATTTAGGTTATGAAGCCGCGGAAGATGTTTTGAATAAATCTGAACTTTCTAAAAAAGATATCGGGATTCTAATTTTCGTAAGTCAAAAACCGGATTATCGTGTCCCTTCGACTGCTTTTGTACTTCACAAACGTCTCGGGCTTTCCGAAAATTGTTTGTGCTTTGATTTAAATTTGGCCTGTTCCGGATTTATTTTCGGTTTGCAAACGATACTTTCCTTGTTGGAGAATTCGAGTTCAAAAGCCGCTTTGCTCATTACCGGCGATACTTCGGTGAAAACATTGTCGCCTCATGACCGAACAATGGTGATGCTTTTTGGCGATAGCGGTTCGGCCACTTTACTCGAAAAAACGACGGTTCCAACGCCAATCAGCTTGGCTTTTCGCACTGATGGCGATCGTTTTAAAAGTATCATTACACCATCAGGCGCTTACCGAAATCGTTATGCGCCAAAAGAGCGCGTGGCTTGGAGTGACGGTATTTTGCGTTCCGATTATGATACCCACATGAAAGGGATGGATGTTTTTGGTTTTTCGATTACTGATGTGCCTTTGTTGATGAAAGACTTCCTGACTGTTCAAGAAAAAACGCCCGAAGACTATGATTACTTCATTCTGCATCAGGCCAATAATTATATTTTGAAGCAGTTGTCTCGAAAATTGAAAATTCAGACCGAGAAAATTCCGGTTTCGTTAGATCGTTTCGGGAACAACAGTAGTAACTCGATTCCGTTAGTATTAGCAGATCATTTCGGATTAAAAAAGCAAGGGAATATTAAGATATTTATCTGTGGTTTTGGTGCAGGTTTGTCATTGGCTTGCGGTGATTTGACCATTGATACGGCTGTCATTAATCCATTAATTGAAACCGATTCTTACTATAAAGAAGCCTATTGATTTTGAGATGGCCGTTTGTTTTATAGGTAAAAACGGCTTACTTTTACCACTTAATTTATTTTAATAATACAGCCTAACAGATATACAAAAATGAATGTCTTAGAAAATTACAATTCTGTTTTTAGTTCCGTTTTTAATGTTGATGAATCGGTGTTGAGTGATGATTTCAGCGCTACCAGTGTTGATAATTGGGATTCTATTACCCAATTGAGTTTGGTTACCGCCATGGAAGATACTTTTGATATTATGCTCGATCCGGAAGATATTTTGAACTTTAAATCGTATGCAGTTGGTAAAGAAATTGTCGCCAAATATGGTGTAAACTTCTAAAATTATTTTTATGAAGAGCAATAGAATTTTGGAAGGCAAAATTTGCTTAGTGACAGGAACCAATCGCGGCATCGGGAAATCGATTGTGGAAAGATACGCCGAAGAAGGTGCTATTGTTTTTGCGAATGCCCGAAAAGAAGCTTCCTTAGACGATTGGGCAAAAGACTGTTCGGAAAAATACAGCACGACTGTAATTCCGCTCTATTTTGATGTCACTGATGCTATTGCTTGTAAAACCGCAATTCTGAAAATAAAATCGGATTATGGTCGTATCGATGTTTTAGTTAACAATGCGGGAATGGTTACCTATGAATTGTTACCAATGATTGATTTTGACAAATTGAGAACGATGTTTGATATCAATGTCATTGCGATGATTCAGTTGGTACAGCTCGCTTCTCGTGTGATGTCGCGTCAAAAAAGTGGCTCGATCATTAACATGTCGAGCATCGTTGGTGTGCAAGGTGTTAAAGGTCAGTTAGGTTATTC
>NZ_DLGY01000037.1:0-4518 GCF_002482945.1 Flavobacterium sp. UBA7682 | reverse complement strand
ATTTGGAATAAGATGAAATTGGTTATTGCTTCGATATTATTTTGGTTTTTGCTGTTACCGGGTATAGGGCGCGGGCAGGGGATTGTGATTGATGAGAATGCAAAAAGAAATGAATCATTAGATTATGAAAGCAGACATACACAAAGAAATAGGTATAGACTTGAGAATGCAAAAATTTATAAAAAAAACAATGTCCGGAAAGTAGAACTTTTTCAAACATCCAATGGGCTTCGTTTTATGCTTACTTTCGACCGCAATGGAAGAATAATAAAAAGAAAAAGTTTAGATGGAAGGATTTATATCACAATTACAGATTCTATTTTTGAAGCCAATCGGATCATTGTAATTGATAGTTTTTTTTACGAAAACGACCTGGCAAGGATTGACACACTTTTAATTGATAAAGTAGAAATCCAAGCGCGAAACAATAAAATTGTTCGGTATGATAAAGGACAATATAAGTCCTACAAAAGCGGACGAACTCTGAATCAGCGGAATGATTATTATAGAAACTTACTAAAATATGCCGAGGACCGCTACTATACCCGGCGGTATCCGAATCACGGACAGTTTTCTCCCCCAAAAAGAATAGATGGAAATTTTCATCCCATTTACAGGCCGAATTACAGAAGCTACGCTCAACCATACAGACCTCTTTTAAGCAGAAAGTCTTATGAAACTCAAACATTTTATCTTTCTCAAAAAAAGACTGAGGTTCTAAATATTACAAACGCATCAGAAAATGAAAAATCAAAACTGATTGCAAAAAATAAAACGAAATATTTTGTTCGTGGAGAAAATTTTAATGAAAGAAATTATTGGTTTGACTTTGGGTCTGGAGGAGGCTGTGGCGGAGCCCGTGACTATTCACGCCTAAGCCCTATTTATAAAGAAAAGAAAGTATTAAACAACAAGGGTTTGATAGACACCATTTTTACAATTACCTATTATGAGCAGGCAAAGGATAAACCTTGTGTCAAGCCGACTGATGTTAATTTTACAGATTACCTGAGAGGATATTCGGGAGTACCGGTAAAATCCATCCAATATTATTTCCGCTACGAATACTTTGACGAATAGAAAATGAGCCGCTTTTTAAACACTATATTATGTTTTTTGTTGCTGCTGCCGGTTGCGGGGCGTGGGCAGGAAGGAATTATTAAAACAATCTATGGTTACGAAATCAACCCCTCCATTTTTAAAAATGCAGGTGTTAGAAATGTTTTACGAATGGAAGGCGGAACAGAAAAAATTTCATTGACATTTGACACAACAGGAAGAATAATCAGCCGAAAAGAAAATGACGGAAGTTTAAGAATCGATTCTTTTTTCCTTCTGCATGAAACTTCTGTTGTGAAGCAGATAATTTATAACAGTCAATTGTTAATGGTCGATTCAACGTTTATTACCAAAACTTATTTGAAACAAAACGATTCGTTGGAATTTGATCAGATTATAGAGCGGTCTTACAAAACCGGGGAACAAATCAACAGCAGAAATAATGAGTACAATTTACACCATCAGCAATATCCGGATTGTACGGGTCCTGTATTTCATTCTACAGACAAAAATGTAGCCAATACAACAATTAATTTTGGTGATCAGGCATCAAATCAATTTAATATTACCAGCTTAAATAAGCTACCGCAATTTCATCATAACAATAATAACTTTATTCCATTTAAAACGAATTACAATTCCGCCCAACTCTATCTTACCGGTGAAAAATTACTTTACAGCATTATTAAGGGAGGAAATGAAAAGCACATTTTGAATTTAAAGAAAAAAGAGTCCCAGCGTTATTTCATTGATGGTGAAGTTTTTTCTCATCATTGCGCTTTTAATATCGATGTTGCAACTTGCGGGGGAACACTCATACGAAACGATGAAAATTACAGTAAGAATTCTACACATAAAAACAAGAAAAACCTTACTGATACTGTTTACAGAGAATTCTATCCGGTTCAGAAAGATGATGAACCTTGTATAAAACCAAAAGATTCAAGCGTAAACTTTTATTTATACGGTCGAGCAGGAATGAGCATTAAGGAAGTTATCTTCTATTACCGCTACGAGTATTTTGATGAATAGAATCAAATCTTTTTTACTGTTTAAATAATAATAATTCAATTTTTACGTTTTGCATTTCTCTAACGTTTTTTGCGAAGAGGCTATTTATTATCAAAATAAAGATGTAATTTGCTTCACATTAACAGTACTCTTCATCATTAAAAACAATATACCATGAAAAAGACCATTGTTTTATCCAGCATACTGCTGGCCACCGGCCTGATTTATTCCTGCAAAAAGAATATCAGTGACAAGAGCCCCGGGAATACGGTTTATTTAGATCTTCCGGCACAACCTTATGCTTACTATGACTCTCTTATGTCCGGCAATTCAACTGGGTTGAATAAAACCGCCACCTTGGGAAGGGTCCTTTTTTATGACAATCATTTATCAATCAACAACAGTATCTCCTGTGCCAGCTGCCATAAACAGCAACTGGCTTTTGCAGATAATGTGGCCCTGAGCAGAGGATTTGAAAACAGGCTGACCGGCCGGAATTCTATGGGCATACAAAACCTTGGTTTTAGCTCTACCAAAACACTAAATCGTGTTGCGGGAATGTTGCCTCTTTTTTGGGATGGGCGCGAAAATTCCACCGCTAATTTAATCGCCAGACCGATTACCAATCACGTGGAAATGGGCATCAGTGATTTAGACAAACTGGTGGAAAAGCTTAGCTCGCTACCTTACTACAAGGAATTATTTTTAGCTGCTTATGGCTCCGAAACGATTACTGTAGAAGGCATATCTGATGCTGTTTCTACATTTATGTGTTCTATCAGATCTACTGAAAGCCGCTTTGACAAAAGTAATCAGGGTGCGAACGGACTGAATGCAACAGAAATGAAAGGTCTTGCCTTATTCAATAATGTTTACAATTGCAACAATTGCCATCAGCCTCAAAACATCGGCTATATGGGAAAAAACATGTTTAACATCGGACTTGAATATCCTGCTAAAGACAAAGGTGCAGGCGCAGTTAGCGGAAATCCTGCAGATGTAGGTTCATTCAAAATACCTAACCTGCGTAATGTTGCCCTTACCGCGCCTTACATGCACGATGGCCGTTTTGCCACGCTGGAAGATGTATTAGATTATTACAGCCATGGTATTCCAAACGATCCGAATCTTGACGAGAATTTGCGTGATAAAAACGGTGCGCCGCTACGATTGAATATTACTGCAGACGACAAAAAAGCCATCATAGCCTTTTTGAATACGCTGACTGATTACAGTATGACGACCGATCCTAAATTCTCCAACCCATTTAAAACCAAATAAGCACACATCCTCATGATCAAAAAACAATTCCTGAAATCAACCGCATTAACCTTACCCTTTGTACTGGCGTTTACTTCAACTTCGTTTTCACAACAAAATGATATTGCACCAAAAAAGGAACATAAAACAGAGCACTTTGTTGGCGTACAGATGAATGAATTAATCCGGCAGGTTTTTAATTTTAATAATAACGGAAGCAATACTGCCAATAACAATCCATACCTGCTGATGTATACCCTGAAGTTCAGAAAATGTGGCATTGGCATCAGGGCAGGAGCCGGTTATACTTATCAGGATTTTACGACTGAAGATGGCCTGACAAACAAGCTGACGCAAATTAACGAACTGCATTGCCGGCTGGGTGTTGAAAAAAGTTTCAGATTGTCCTCCAAATGGAGCACGGGTGTCGGTATTGACGGGATTGCCAATCTCAACAAAAACTACACGACCAGTCTGTTGCGTTCTTTTGACACTGTAACCACGAAAACGAATTCTGAGTTGAATAGTTTTGGAGGCGGTGCGATGGCCTGGCTTCGCTACAACATTACGCCGAATGTATTGGTGGGCACGGAGACCAGCTTTTATTATGCTACAGGCGACCAGAAACAAAAAATTGCCATTACACAGCGCGACAGGATGAACTTTCCGTTTACGGATATGGTAACAACTGTCACCACGGATGAGTCAAAATCTTCCTCAGGCGTTTTCAGCGTACCGGTTACTTTCTTTTTGATTGTAAAGTTTTAGCGGCCGCTGTTTAATTTCTCAAAGCATTTTCAATGCAAACAATACCAATAAGGTTTTACTACTTTATTGGTATTATTTTTGATACAGAAATGAAAGGGTTTTACGAATATTTCGACGAGTAAATTCTTCATTCCTCCTTCTCTGTGCCTCAGTGAGCAAAAATCTACAATTCCCTCAAATACTCCGCTTTCATTTTACTCAGAAATTCCGGTGTTACGCCAATGTAGGAAGCGATTTGCTTTTGCGGAATGGAATTGATGAGGGTGGGATACGTGCTGCAGAATTTACCGTAGCGTTCTTTGGCACTCAGCTCCAGATTATCGAGCACCCGCTGCCGGCTGGCCACCGTAGAATTCTCTACCAAAATACGAAAGTAGCGCTACGGTAAATTCTGCAGCACGTATCCCACCCTCATCAATT
>NZ_DLGY01000012.1:18822-38252 GCF_002482945.1 Flavobacterium sp. UBA7682 | reverse complement strand
TAACGATGAGGGGTTTTTTGTTTTTAAGCCGTTCGGTGCAGTCTCTCGTCTAAGGACGAGATCGATCCGCCGTCTTTTTTTGACATGAGCGAAGCGAACGGGCGAAGCAAAACCTTATCCTAAGGGATGGGATTTTTTGTTTTATGAGAGTTAAATAAAACCCTGAAAGAAGATAAGATATTGTCTAATCTAGAAGCGTGAGGGATGGGAGTGGCATCCTTTTTACTGTTTGTAGAGAATTGGTTGGTAAATGAAATATTGTAACAGTAAAAGATATAACGGACAGCCCGACCTAAAGGGACACGCCCAAATAAAAAACCCACTCAATGAGCGGGTTTTATTAGTTATAAGCAATTTTTGTTGTTATGCCAACATCGTTACCGGATTCTCCAAGAAGATTCTCAGCGTTTGCAAGAATTGCGCTCCTGTAGCACCGTCAACGGTTCTGTGGTCGCAAGCTAAAGTTAAGGTCATGGTATTGCCCACTACAATCTGACCATTTCTAACCACCGGTTTTTCTTCTATCGCGCCTACGGATAGTATAGCTGAGTTTGGCTGGTTGATGATAGAAGTGAATGACTGAATGCCAAACATTCCTAAGTTAGAAACGGTAAACGTACTTCCGTCCATTTCGGCAGGTGTTAGTTTTTTGTTTTTGGCTTTACCGGCTAAGTCTCTTACGCTGGCACCAATTTGAGTTAAACTCATTTGATCTGTAAAGTTCAATACCGGAACGACTAAACCGTCTTCAACAGCTACGGCTACGCCAATATTGACGTGGTGATTGATGATCATTGCGTCTTCTCTCCATTGAGAATTCACTTGTGGGTGCTTTTTCAAAGCCATAGCACAAGCTTTTACTACCATATCGTTAAATGATACTTTCGTATCCGGAACGGTATTGATAACGGCACGAGATTTCATCGCTTCGTCCATGCCAACTTCAATAGTCAAATAGAAATGTGGCGCAGTAAAGATTGATTCCGAAAGACGTTTCGCAATGGTTTTACGCATTTGCGAGTTTTTGATTTCTTCGCTGAACTTTTCTCCGGCCGGAACAAATGGTTGTACAGAAGTTGTCGGTTGTCGGTTGTCAGTTGTCGGTTGTTGCACCTCGACTGCGCTCGGTGTAACATTGGATGGAGTGAAATTCTCCACATCACTTTTGGTGATGCGACCGTTTTCTCCTGAGCCTTTTACTTGAGACAAGTTGATTCCTTTGTCCTTCGCAATTTGTTTGGCTAATGGAGAAGCAAAAATTCTTCCGCCATCTGCTGTTTGCGTTGCTTCGGCAATAGGTGTCGTTGCTGTAGCTTGTTCAGTCGCTACCGGAGTAGCAGCTGAAGCAGCGCCACCTTTTTTATAATTTTCGGCTATGCCGTTGATGTCAGTTCCTGCCGGACCGATGATGGCTAAAACGCTGTCAACCGGTGCCGATTGTCCTTCATTAATTCCGATGAATAATAAAGTACCGGCGTTGAAAGATTCGAATTCCATTGTGGCTTTATCAGTTTCGATTTCGGCTAAAATGTCTCCTTCTTTAACTTCGTCACCTACTTTTTTCAACCAAGTGGCTACGGTACCTTCGGTCATCGTATCACTTAGACGAGGCATTGTTACTACTACAACTCCTTTTGGTAAAGTTGTCGGTTGACTGTTGTCGGTTGTCGGTTGGGTTTCAGCTTGAGCAGGGGCTTCTGCTTTTGCCTCAGCAGTTGCAGGTGTTGAATTGCCTCCCGAAATTAATCCGGATATGTCTTCGCCTTCTTTTCCGATGATGGCTAAAAGTGAATCAACTGCGGCAGTTTCGCCTTCTTTGATTCCTATATATAATAAAGTACCGGCATTGAAAGATTCGAATTCCATGGTCGCTTTATCGGTTTCGATTTCGGCTAAAATATCACCTTCTTTAACTGCATCACCTACTTTTTTCAACCAAGTGGCTACCGTTCCTTCGGTCATCGTATCGCTCAAACGCGGCATTGTGATTTTTGTTGCCATAATTATAGTCTGTGAGGTATGAAAGGATAATTTTCTTGTTCGTACACCACATCATATAATTGTTGCGCTTCCGGGAAAGGAGATTCTTCGGCGAATGTAGCACACTCTTCTACTAAATCTTTTACTCTTTCGTCTATCGCTTCAATTTCTGCTTCAGTAGCATACTTTTTCTCTTTGATGACATCCAATACTTGGGTAATTGGGTCAATTTTTTTGTATTCTTCCACTTCGTCTTTAGAACGGTATAATTGAGCATCCGACATAGAGTGACCTCTATAGCGGTATGTTTTCATTTCTAAGAAAGTGGGTCCGTCTCCACGACGCGCTCTTTCCATCGCTTCATGCATGGCTTCGGCTACTTTTACCGGGTTCATTCCATCGACTGGTCCGCAAGGCATTTCATAACCTAAACCCAGTTTCCAAATGTCGGTGTGGTTAGCTGTTCTTTCAACAGAAGTTCCCATCGCATATCCATTGTTTTCACAAATGAATACTACCGGTAATTTCCATAACATGGCCATGTTGAAAGCTTCGTGTAATGAACCTTGACGTGCTGCACCATCCCCAAAATAGGTTAGGGTTACACCACCGGTTTCGAAATATTTATCGGCGAAAGCCATACCAGCACCCACAGGAATTTGAGCTCCTACGATACCATGACCACCATAAAATCCGTGTTCTTTAGAAAAGATGTGCATTGAACCGCCCATTCCTTTGGAAGTTCCTGTTACTTTTCCTAAGAGTTCAGCCATTACTTTCTTTGGGTCAACACCCATTCCGATTGGTTGAACGTGATTACGATAGGCCGTAATCATTTTGTCTTTTCCGCCTAAGTTCATAGCGTGCAATGCACCGGCCAAAACGGCTTCCTGACCATTATATAAGTGAAGAAATCCTCTAACTTTTTGTTGAATATAGAGTGCGGCAAGTTTGTCTTCAAACTTTCTCCAAAACAGCATGTCTTCATACCATTTCAAATAAACTTCTCTTGTTACTTCTTTCATTTGTTTCTTTTTGCTAAAGCGTTATTAAGATCTAAATTATTATTCAACGCAAAATAGTTCACTCACACACAAATTTGCGAAAGGCAAAAGTAAAACATTCCACTTAAGAAGTAAAATTTAAAAGCAGTAATTTTTGCTTGTTACAAGAAGTTTTTGTCGAAACTTAACGGTAGTAAATTTTTAATCGAATCTGATTTGTAAACTTCTCCGCTTTCGCCCATAAAATAGATTTCTATTGGCGAATCTTGTTTGAATTCGTATTCAGAAATCGATTGGCGACAAGCACCACATGGTGGAATTGGAGATTTAGTTTCGTTGTTGTCCGAGGCAGCTGTAACCGCTAATTTGATTATTTTGGCATCCGGATAAATGGCGCCGCTTTGAAAAATAGCAACTCTTTCGGCACAAAGCCCTGAAGGATAAGCAGCGTTTTCCTGATTGGAACCTAAAACAATTTTTCCGTTATCTAAGAGTAATGCAGCACCTACTCTGAATTTAGAATAAGGCGCATACGCTTTTTTTCTGATTTCAACTGCTTGTTGCATTAATGATTGTACATCTTGCGGAAGTTCATTGACAGACTGAAAAACGGTGAACGAGGTATTGATGTTTATTTCTTTCATTCGAATTAAATAATTTTTTATTGGAAAATGGAATAACCATTATTAGGATTTACAGTTTTGATTGAATTATTTCAAATGGTTATTTCATTATTGAGGAAAAAAAATCCAAATTTCAAAATAGAAATTTGGATGTTATATTTATGATTGATTACCTACTAATATTCTTCGTATTTATCACCAAAGTTAAATGTTAAGGAGAAACGAAGGGTGTTTTCTAATGGGTTTTTCACTTTCGAAGCAGAGAATAAATAAGATACATCTACTTTAACTACGTTGTATTTAAATCCGGCACCCAGAGAGAAAAATTTTCTAGCCCCTTTTTCCGGGCTTTCATTAAAGTAACCTAAACGCATTGCAAATGAATCTTGGTATACATATTCAGCACCTACAGAGTAGGTGAACTCTTGTAATTCTTCGCTAAAACCACCGGGCGCATCACCAAATGACTTGAAGATACCTGAAACCCAGTTTACTTTGTTGTATTCAGCATTGTTTTCATCTCTTAAAGCCAATTCTTCAGGTGATGTGATTAATCCATCACCATCTAGGTCGGCACTTTGTGGTGTTGGCACTAAAAGTTTGGCTAATTCGACACTTACCGATACTTTGTTGTATTCGTCAAAAATAAAATCATAACCACCACCAATTCTCATGTTGGCCGGAAGGAAGTTGGCACTATCATCATCAGAAGCACCAGCATCATAATTGATTTTCGGTCCTAGGTTTTGAAAGTTGAAACCCAATCTCAAGCGTCCGTTAAAATCGGCCAATGCAGTTTCTTCACTTTGGTAAAAACCGGCAATATCCACTGCAAAAGTACTGGCTGGTTTGGCATCGCCACCTGATTCGGTTGGGAATCTTAATTGAGAACGGATATATCTACCTGCAACCGACATGGCGAATCTTTCACTTAGTTTCAAAGAGTAGGAACCGTCTAAGGCTAATTCGTTTGGTTTTACAATTACCGGAACATCTTCTGCTTCTCTTCTGAATTCAATTTCTCCTAATCCGAAGTAACGTAAACTCACCCCAAAAGCACTTCTTTCGTTTATTCTGTTGTAGTAAGTGGCTTGGCCTAATGAAATGTCATTCACCAAATCAGTTAAGTAAGGTGTGTAACTTGCGGTAAAGCCTTGTTTGTCAAGTGAGAAAGCATATTTGGCCGGGTTCCACTGTTGTGAAAAAGCATCGGCTGAAGTGGCTACTCCTTGGTCAGCCAAACCAGCTGCACGAGCATCAGCTGCCACTAATAGAAATGGAACTCCTGTTGTGATTACACGACTATCTTGCTGGGCTTTTATAGATGGTATTGTGGTAAATAATATAAAGAGGATTACAATTTTTTTCATTTTCAATTTTAATAAAAGTTAACAAATATAGTATTTTCCTAAAGGATTACAAGTTTTTCTATTTTTTCTGCTTTTTTATTCGATAAAGTGGATTTTACGGTCAATTTATAGACGTAAACCCCTTTTCCAATTCGGTCGCCGAAATCATCTTTTCCGTCCCAAGTAATTTCTCTACAAAGAAAACCATCGGTTGTTACGGTTTGATTTTTAGACCAAACAATTTTACCGGTAATAGTCATCACTTGTACTTGTACGTCTAAAGGTTCAAAAGGTCTGTTGTGAGAAAACCAAAATTCGGTGTAGCTCACAAATGGATTTGGATAATTCAAAACATGGTCGAGTGCAATAGTTTCGTCGCCCACTACTACGAATTGAATTTCGGCTGTGATTGGGTTGTTGTATACATCCCAAGCTTTGAAAGTAAGTGTATGCAAACCGACCGCTAAATTTCGGAAAGGGAAATAAACCCTTCCTTTGGTGTAATCGTCTAACTCGGTTTCATAATAATCATTCATGATGTACGGTTTGCTTTCGTCTCCATCAAGAATGCCTACTATGTCGTGACCAATACCGCTTGCTGTATTTATTCCGTGTTCATCTTCTAAAATAGCCAGTAAAAACGGTGATTCATTCGTAATTCCACCATTGACGAATGTTTCATCATTCATGTACAGTCTTACTGTTGGGCCGGTATTATCGGCTACAGCATTGGTGTTAATACCACCGATTTTAATATCGGTATTGTAACCGCTTTTGTCTAGTAATATCTGATTTCGTTTAGAGTAGAAACTGATTCTTCCATTGTCAACCGGGATTCTAATATCTCTGGGTACAACAAATCCAAATTCAAATTGGCCATTATTTACAGACGCATTTCCTCTGAAAATGGTTTCGCCTAAAGCTGTAAAAGCCATTGTGGCTGGGGCTGGTGTAGTTCCACTAGGATTGTAGGCGTTAGTGCCGTCATTCCTCAGTGTATTAACAGTAATGTTTTTGTCGAAAATATTTACCGATAATTCACCGTTGTAAGTTGGCAAAGGATTGTCGTTTTCATCTAAAACTTGTCCGGATAATTTCACATAGGCCAATGATTTTAGATCGTCAATTGGTCCCGTTATAGGCATGTCATTGACTTCAGTCAACACTATTTTAGGTTTGGCAATAGCCAACATTAAAGCCGGATCTCCAAGATAGAATACAATATTAGTGGCCGAATTTGGGCTGATGTTTTTAGCCCTACGTAAAGCTTCTGCAATAGAAGGATAATTGTTGCTTCCGTAAGCAAAAAGCTGTTGCGCCATAACATCATTAAAAGATTGAGCAGTAGTTTGTCCAATAGAGCGAACAGTGGTTATCATGGCGATAGCACCGCCTTTTGGGTTCCAATAAGTGTATTCTCCGGCTGTTGGTCGGTAGGGATTGTCAAATCTGGAAAAGTCACAAGTAATCGTTATGAATAAAGGATATTTGTATCGATTGGCTAAATTTTGTCCGTCTGATTTTTCCCAAATGCGTTCTTCGGATAAGCCGTCTTCACCGCCATGTCCTAAATAATTAAAGACCAAAGCGCCTTTTTCGAAAGCAGCAAAGAGTTCTTCACGGGCTTTAGGATAGCGTTTTCCACCGGCAGAAGTTTCTTGAACATACGCGTCCAAGATTATTTTTTTAGGATTGATAAAAGGTTTTTCCAGTGTGATTCTATCTGTCAATCGGTTTTGAAAGTACTGTAATTGATTGTCTGAAGTAGCTTGACCATTGCTGCCAATTGATGGATCGTCGGCAATGCTGACGTAGTTATTTCTCCAATTACCATAAGATTTTATATCATGGTATTCGATGATTTTGTTTACCATTTCTTCTGCCTGTTGTGTTGAGCTGACAATCATTCGGCCTACAGCAATATCAAGTTGACCGTAATTAGGAGTAATGCTCAATTGCCCATTTAAAGGTAAAGTGCCAAAATCCATTCGGCCTTCATTGGGTGACATTAATCCAAAAAAGTCATCAGAGGTAAAAGAAGATTCTGATTCGGTAAAGCTGTTCAAGCTTTGGTAGGTTGGGACAATGTTTGTGTTATTTGGAATACGATCTTTAAAATCATAAGAACCATCACCGAAGAGATTTAGGTATCTAACGCGATTGTCAGAAGAAGAAGCGTTTTCATAAACATATTTGACAAAGTTTCTGATGGCTGCAATATCTTGTTTTCCTGAAGAGAATTCGGGATATATATTTTCTAAATTCACCACTTTGACTTTTAAATTGGAATAATTTCTATGGAAATTAGCCAACTTCTCCGCTTGAGAATTGAGATTTTTGGGTGTTATGATTAAGTAGTCAACATCTTGAAATTGCCCTTGCGCATTGGTAAATATGGTTCCTTTTAGATTTTGATTGTCTACTTTAGCTTTAGATTCTTTGGAAGGAATATAAAAATCCGTGTTGTCAATGGCAATATATTTTCTGATTTCTCCTAAATCGGATTTGAACGAAAATGAACTCGCATTGGCATTTTCAACTTTGGTTACATTATATATATCAGTAATGTCCCAAACCTGACTTATTCCTGCTGCATTTGAGAGTTGATATTCTCCTATCCCGGACAAAGCATTGGCTTGGTCAAACTGAAATCTAAATTGTTTTCCATAGCCTTGAAGGTTTCTTTTGGCTTTGATGTTGATGAAGTCTAAATATCCTTTAGAACTCGGAACACTACCATTATCATAAGTGATTGTGATGGTCACGTCTTCTGAAGAAATATTTACATTGTTGGTTACAATGCCTTCCATAATTTTTACACTGCTTATAACATTAATTGCGCCTATGTTGATGTTTCCTACCAATTGAGAGTTGGCCTCAACCTTAAAATTGGTAGCTGTAAAAGCAGAAGAACCGGCATGAACCGATATTTGCATAGGAGAAGTGGTAACTAAATTCGGAAAGTTGAAATCAAATTCTTGTATGTTATTGAAGTTGAAATCTTCTCCAAACCACAGCCTGCCCAAACGGGTGAAATTTATCTTTTCCGTTTCGTAAAATTGATAATCGTCAAAAGTGGTAATGTTGGTATTAGCCGTTCCGGTGGGTTGAGCCATGTCAGTGATTCTTTTACCTGTTCCACCGGTTGTTGTGACATAAAAGTAAGCCTTTTCGGTGTAGATGTTCAGATTGGTTTTGTAATCATCATTCCAATTGTCTAATCCATCCGCATAGAAAAGAATATAATCCTGACTATCAAAAACACCATCGCTTTCACCTATAAATTGAATGGCATTTTCTTCTAAATCTATGGGATACGCAACAGAATTTAATAGGGGTAACATTTTGCCGCCACTGCCAAAAATTTTGATTTTTCTCGGATCAACATTAGTGTCTAAGCCTAAACTTTGAAGGAAGCTCTTGCTGATCTTGTAGACGCCTGATTTTTTAATGTAAAAACGATACCAATTCCCTGAGCTTAAAACAGAGTTTTGAATGGCTTCTACATTATTGGATGAGTTTATAGTTCTGTTGGCTTGGTTTTGCTGAGCCAAATAATTGAAAGAGATTAATTTTTTAAATGAATTACCTTCCTTAATAATAGGAGAAACAGATAAATTTCCATAAAATTGATCACGGGCTGCATTAGTTCTAAAACTATATTTAAAAGAAGTAGGGATGTTTTTTGGATCTAAATCACCCAATTGGTTTTCTGCTATAGGTTCAAAAACCAGATTAGTGATTTGCATGCCGTTTTCCGGAATATCACTAGTGAGATTAAAAGTCAGTAAATAGTTGAGGGTTTTTGAGTAACTGTCAAACTGGAAATTTTCAACATTAAATTGTGGAATATTAAAGGAATAGTCACCTTGATAGAACACTTTTTTCTCAGTCCAATTCAAAGTAACGCTTCCTTGCTCTTGAGAAATACCTATGAAGGTAACAAATAGCAATAAAACGGTAATAATCTTTTTCATAGTATAGAATAAACGCAAATTTCAACAAAATAGTATTAAAAAGGAAAAAAATATTTTTTTTAGTTCAAAATACAATAAAACTATTATTTTTGCGTTGTATATAAAATGCGTCAATGAATGACGAATTTAGTATTAATTTAAAAAAGATGTTGCGATTTAATGGTTAATTCCTATATTGCGCCTCTAAATTTTTACCTACTAAAAATATGAAAGTAAACAAAATTATTGCTGTAAAATTATTACTGTCATTAGTGATAATGATTGGTTTTACTAGTTGTAGTAAAAAATCCGATTCAAAAGGTGGTTCCAAAGCTACCGGATGGAAAATCAACGATAAAAAAGGTGGTTTTCAGTATGCTTCGAAGTTTAAAAAACAAGCAACTGGTCCGGGTTTAGTAATGGTTGAAGGTGGAACATTTACCATGGGTAAAGTTCAGGATGATGTTATGCACGATTGGAACAATACTCCAAATCAGCAACACGTTATGTCATTCTACATGGATGAAACAGAAGTAACCAATATGATGTACATGGAGTACTTAAATTGGTTAAAAACAGTTTTCCCACCAGACCAAGAAAATTACAAAAACATATATGAAGGCGCTTCTCCTGATACTTTAGTATGGAGAAACCGTTTAGGATATAACGAAACAATGACCAATAACTATTTAAGACATCCGGCTTATGCTGAATATCCTGTAGTGGGTGTGAATTGGATTCAAGCGACTGAGTTTGCTATTTGGAGAACTGACCGTGTAAACGAAAAAATTCTTGAAGACCAACGTTATTTGAAGAAAGATTCAAAGGTAACAGACATGGCGGCTGATAAAGTATTCAGTACTGAAGCGTACCTTGCTTCTCCTTCAACATCGAAAGGTGGAGATACTAATCTTGTTTTACAAAAAGGACAAAAAGCTGGTAAAGCTCCTAAAGCTGCTGCTGCGGGATCTACAAATACTGCAGGAAACAGCCCTAAAAATGTTTATGCTCAAAGAAGTTCAGGTTTAATTTTACCTGAGTACAGATTACCAACTGAAGCTGAGTGGGAATATGCCGCTGCTGCTGATGTAGGTCAAAGAGAGTACAATGCCTACAAAGGTCAAAAGAAATACCCTTGGTCTGGAACTTATACTCGTTCGGGTAAAAGACAAGTAAGAGGAGATCAATTGGCTAACTTCAAACAAGGAAAAGGAGATTACGGTGGAATCGCAGGATGGTCTGATGATGGAGCCGATATCACGAACAAAGTTAAATCATATCCTCCAAATGATTTTGGATTATATGATATGGCAGGAAACGTTGCCGAATGGGTTGCCGACGTTTACAGACCTATCGTTGATGATGAAGCGAATGACTTCAACTACTACAGAGGTAACGTTTATATGAAAAACAAAATTGGAGAAGATGGTAAAGTTGAATTAGTTACTGCTGAAACTCAAGTTTTTGATACCTTATCAAACGGAAAAATTGTAGCGAGAAATATGCCGGGTCAAATTTCACAAGTGCCTGTTGATGATAAAGAAACTTATTTGAGACAAAACTTTGACAAATCTGATAACAGAAATTATCGTGATGGTGATAAACAATCAACAAGATATTTCAAATTTGGTAACTCAGAAGAAGGCGATGAAAAAGGAAAATTGAGAGACGACCAAAGAATGTATGATTCTCCTCAACACAATGTTTCTACCGACAGTTTGGGTAACATGATCAAAAAATATGACAAGTCAAATAAGAGAACGACTTTAGTTAATGATGATGTTAGAGTATACAAAGGTGGTTCTTGGAGAGATAGAGCTTATTGGTTAGATCCGGCTCAAAGAAGATACTTCCCGCAAGATATCGCAACAGACTACATCGGATTCAGATGTGCCATGTCTAGAGTTGGTCCAAAAGCAGACAAAAAGAAAAGACCTAGAAACTAATTTTAGTTTTATGAATAATACCAAAAAAGCCCTATTTTTAAGGGCTTTTTTATTTTAATACCATACCAATGACCATTCAGCAAATTCATGACCTGTTTTTAAAGTGTTCCCAATTTTCTATCGACACTCGAAAAATTGACCCCAACTCTTTTTTTGTGGCTATCAAAGGAGAACGATTTGATGCCAATACTTTTGCAAATGAAGCCTTAACCAAAGGCGCGGCTTATGTGATGATTGATAATAAGGATTATTATATTGATGAGAGAACGATATTGGTAGAAGACAGTTTGAAATCATTACAAGAATTAGCGCAATACCACAGAAACTATTTAAAGCTTCCTATAATTGCCTTAACCGGAAGTAACGGTAAGACAACAACCAAAGAATTAATCAATGTAGTTTTGTCTAAAAAATTCAAGACAGTGGCTACAGTTGGTAATTTAAATAATCATATTGGAGTGCCATTAACCTTATTGTCTTTTACAAAGGAAACTGAAATCGGGATTGTTGAAATGGGTGCCAATCACCAAAAAGAGATCGAATTTTTATGTGAATTAGCACAACCTGATTATGGATTTATCACCAATTTCGGGAAAGCTCATTTAGAAGGTTTCGGTGGAGTAGAAGGCGTGATTAAGGGCAAAAGCGAAATGTATGCTTATTTAAAATCCAAGGCTAAATCTGTTTTTGTCAATTTAGATGATGAAATTCAAGACAGTAAGACAATCGATATTAAGCGATATACTTTTAGCCAAAAAGATAAAGCAGCCGATGTTTCTATTGAAAGTATTGTGGCTAATCCTTTTGTAAAAATAAAATCACTTGGCGTTGATGTTAATTCCCATTTGATTGGTTTGTACAATGCCAATAATATTAGTGCGGCGATAGCTATCGGACATTATTTTGGCGTAAAGCCGACAGAAATTAAAGAAGCAATTGAGAGTTATATTCCCGAAAATAATCGTTCTCAATTGTTAACCAAAGGAACTAACGAAATCATACTCGATGCTTATAATGCTAATCCGAGTAGTATGAAAGTAGCTTTGGAAAATTTTATCCAATTGGATAAGTCTAATAAAACTATTGTGATTGGTGATATGTATGAGTTGGGTAACGAAAGCCTTTCGGAACATAAATATATTGTTGAGTTTTTAGATAAAGTCGTTTCATTTGATTGTCATTTTGTGGGTAAAGATTTTTATGCCAATGCAATAGAGAATAAGTATTTGAATTTTTATCCGACATTTGAAGATTTTGCTAAATATTTAACGGCAATAAAGTTGGAACACCAAATAATTCTAATAAAAGGTTCCCGTGGAATGGCATTAGAACGTACGTTGGAATATTTATAACAAGCCACTCTTTTGGAAACTACAAATCTTATTTTAAGCACATTACTGTTTATTCTACAATAATTTGCGAAAATAATATAACTTTGGTGATAGCGATAATTCTAATTTTACATAAATTAATTGCAACGTTATGAAAGCTGTCCTAACAACTATTGCGTTATCATTTTTCCTCGCCACCTGCAATAAAAAGCAGGATCAAGTACAAACCCTTGAAGGTGTTCCTGTTGAAACAGAAGCGCCAAATGCCAAATACAAACCTGCATTTACCGGACAAACACGTATAGTTGGCGTAAAGACCAAAACGCCAATCGAAATCAAAGTTTTAGATAATACGCTAAAAAGGCCTTGGGGAATAGCGCCACTGCCTGATGGACGTTTGCTAATCACTGAAAAGGGCGGAACACTTCGCCTAGCAGAGGCGTCGGGTAATGTTAGTGAGGAAATCACTGGGATTCCGGAAGTAAATGATAGTGGGCAAGGCGGACTTTTAGACATAACTATTGATCCTGACTTTACTCAAAACCGAATGGTTTATTGGACATTTTCAGAAAAATCGCCACAAGGTAACCTTACAGCGGTAGCTAAAGGTCGTTTGTCAAATAACGAACGTATTATCGAGAACGCAAAAGTTATTTATCGAGCTACTCCTGCCTATAAAGGCGTTTTACATTATGGTTCAAGAATACTTTTTGACAAAACAGGGAATCTGGTTTTTAGTACCGGGGAACGCTCTGATCGGGAAACTCGACCTCAGGCACAATCCCTCAATTCGGCTCTTGGTAAGATAATACGAATAACCGTTAATGGAGAACCGGCAATTGGTAATCCGTTCGCCAGTAATCCTAACGCTAGACCCGAATTGTATTCATATGGTCATCGAAATGTACAAGGTTTAGCCTTTCATCCGGTTACGGGTGATTTATGGGAAAACGAATTTGGTCCTCGCGGAGGTGATGAGTTGAATCGAATCGTTGCAGGGAAAAATTATGGTTGGCCCATTATTACTTATGGAATAGAATATGATGGAAATACTATTGGAGAAGTTAAAACCCAAATGGAAGGAATGGAGCAGCCTGTATATTATTGGGATCCGGTTGTCTCTCCGAGCGGTATGACATTTTACAGTGGAAAAATAATCCCTGAATGGGAAAATAATCTATTTATTGGAGGACTGAGTAGCCAGCATGTTGTACGATTAGTTATTCAAAACAATAAAGTAATCGGAGAAGAGAGACTGCTTACCGAAGAAGGTGAGCGTTTTAGAGATGTTGCACAAGGAAAGGACGGTGCATTATATGCTATTACCGATAGCGGAAAACTCTATCGAATTACAAAAAAGTAAAATCCTTATACTCTGTGAGTATTCCACAACTCCATTTTCGTCTGATAGAGAGGCAAACCTTCAAGACCATATTCAAAGATAGGTAATCCATTAAAAAATATTTTTTACATTTTTATCTTACATTTTAAGGATTTTATAAGTATTTATCGACAATGAAATTAAAACATCGAATATTGTTGATTAAAGTTTCTACAGGAATGATTTCAGATTGAATTTTAAAATATCTATAATATGAAACTCCCCAAGAAATTGGGGAGTTTTTGTCTGTTTAGAAGTCCAATGATTAGTTGTATAGTGACAGCGTTTTTGTATAAAGTCCTTTTGAATTTCGTTAAATTAGAAAGTGTTGTCTTTTTTTATATAGTATCGACATAATACTTTTACTTCTCTAAATTAACCAATTCAAATAATTATGTTTAAAAATTACTTTTTGAAAAGTTCATCAGGTTCTTTGTCGTCTTTGACCGGAAAAGCCTTTGGACAGAAACCAAGTTCAATTGGTTTTGCTTTAGTTGTTTTGATGCTACTCTTCGCTTTAACAACCATGAAAGCTCAAACACAACTTATTCCGGTTTCGGATGGAGCATTTGACTCAGGCAGTACTTTCGCTGCTAACGGCTGGACTGTTGCCAATGATGGTGTAGGTCCGGTTAAATGGGTAGTGGGAACTGCTGTTAATTCCGGAGCCATTGCCGGGAATTCAGCTTACATTTCGCTTGACAATGGAGAAACCAATTCTTATGTTGGTATTTCCGGTGCCAGAACAGTGTTCTTTTATAGAGATATTACTGTTCCTGTAGGACAAACTAATATTGCTTTGAGTTTCAACTGGAAGTCGGTTGGAACTAGCGGTGCTTCTTGGCAAGTTTTTGCTGCGCCAACCAGTTATACGCCTGTTGGTACAGATTTACAAACGACTGTTCCGGCAACTCTTGCAGGAGCAACTTCTATAACTTATGGCAGTATTAATGCTGTTACACAAACGGCTTTTGGATTTATTCCATCAAATTTTGCAGGGACTACTGTCAGATTAATTTTTATGTGGACAAATGGTAATGGTGGAGGAACAAACCCACCTGCTGCTATTGATAATATTTCCGTGGTATCTAGAGCTGGTGGAAATGAGATTGCTTCGGTTGCTAGCGGAAATTTTACAAATCCATCTACTTGGGATGTAGGTTACGTGCCTTCTCCTGCTGATGATGTAGTAATAAATGCTGGTCACACTGTAACTATTGACAATAGAAACCTAGGTGCTAATAATTTATATATAGCCGGATCCAATGCGGTAATTGATTTTGGCGTTTTAAGTGATGAGTTTACAGTAAATAACGATTTATTAATTAGTGGCTCAGGAGCTAGATTTAATGTGTATCAAGGAACAAATGGAAAATCATTAAAAGTAGGTCATAATATTGATTTGGCTTCTAGCGGTCGATTAGATGTGTCAGTTGGAAATACGGGTGTTGGTATAGGATCTCTAACTTTATTTGGTTCTACACTTCAAACAATTACTTCTGATGGAACTGGTGTTTTAGGGGGTACGGTAGTTTCGACTACAACAACTAATACCGCAGGTATAATTAATCAATTAACGATTAGTAATACAAGTACTGCCATTCCTAATGTTGATTGGCAACTTAATAATGTTAGAATTAAAAATAGTCTTAGATTGAATAATGCCAGAGTAGCTCTTGGTTCTAATAAATTATACATCGGAAACTTTGCTTCAATGTCTTCGGGTAATTTTACTTGCACTTTAGGTAATGGTTTTATCGGGGGTGAAATTTCAAGATGGTATACAACATCGGCTATGGGTACTGTTATTGATCCGGGAACCGATTATAATCCAAACAGTACAGTGCTTTTCCCGTTCTTAAGTGTAACAGGACAAAACAGATGGGCATTCTTAGTTAACACTGGTGCTACAACTGCAGGTGAATTAGCAATGAGTTATGCTGATGCAACAACAATGACTACTGGTCTTTCAATTGCTGATGGTTCTTATACTATTACAGACAGATACAATGGAAACTGGACAATTTCTAAAACTGGAAGTACTTATGTGAGTACAGGTACTTATACTTTAGGTTTGTATGCTGTTGGTGCTTACAGTGCTTTAGATGGTAGCTCTAGAGTGATGAATTCAGGTTCAGTAACTGCCGGAACACACGTTAATGGAACGAATTCCCCTTTTGTTGTGAGAAAAAGTATAGCCGATGCTGACTTAACCACTTCAGCATTTTACGTAGGTGTTGGCGTTTCTTCATTACAAGGTGCGGTTACAAAAATTTCAAATGCTTCAGGCGATTGGAATGATGCTGCAACTTGGTCGCCAAGTGGTGCTCCTTCCTGTAGTGACATCGTTACGATTGCTTCTGGGCATATGGTAACGGTTAATTCTACCGGAAATAATGCAGCGGGTGTCACGATTAACGAAGGTGGAACTTTAGTTAATGCTTCAGGAGATTTAACGGTAGGTTGTTCAAACAACAATGCTGTTTTTGCTAATAATGGTACCAATACCGTTTCGGGTGGTACACTTACTGTTAATGGAAATGTAATCCACAGATCAACCAGTACTTTCAACCATACTGGTGGTAACATTATTGTTGACGGTAATGCTGGTGGTGTGGCTGCGAATAGTGTTGGGCAAGGAGTTTCATTGTTCAAAATAGAAACTTCGGCAATTAATTTAACAGGAGGAACTATCACTATCGTCGATCCATTGGTAAATAATGCTGTTCAAACTACAGCGACTTCGGTTACTTCTTATCCGATTAATACTTATGGTGCTTCAGGTACATTTTCCAAAGGAACCAACGCAGCAGCTACTACAGGTGCGACCACGATTCTTATGGCAGGTTTCAATAGTAATAAAGGTATTTATGGCGTTGGGCAAATTGTAACCGGAACCGGAATTGCGCCGGGAACAACCATTGTTTCTGTAACTGCCGGACAACTTTCAAATTCTCCTATTACTTTGGTTTTATCACAAGCAATCACAGCAGATATTGCAGCAGGGGCAATTTTGAATTTTGCTTCAATGAATGATGGTAGTTATGTGATTAATATAGATACCTCGAGTCCAAATGCAAGTAGTTTAGCAGTAGGTCAGCTAATTTCAGGAAATGGAGTTCAAGCGGGAACGACTGTGGTTAGCGTAGGTTTTGATTTGAATGGTATTGGTGGGGTTACTTTATCTCAACCTCTGTTAGGATTGACAACTTCTCCTATTGCAAGTCAGGAAGCTATTAACTTCTCAGGTGTTTCACCTAACAGTTCGGTTATTATTTTACCGGTAGCTAATCCATTGTTACAAGTAGGACAGATTGTTGGCGGTACAGGTATCCAACCGGGTACTACCATTACAGCAATTAATGGTGTAAGAATCGATTTGTCTTTGCCAGCAACTGGAACCATCGTTGCTCCGGCAACCATAACAATATATGATAGTAATGCTAGTAGCTTTGCTTTTGTTTACAGTTCAGCAGTCCATAAAGCCACTGGACTTAATCATACAATCCAATTAGGTGATGGTGTATCTACTGATCAAGCACCGGTTACAACCAATGGTTTTTATACCAATTTTGCTGCGGGCGGTGGTGTTTTATCTGTAGGGAATTTGACCATCAATTCTCTTGATGCAGTTAACAGGTTTGGCAAAAGTTTAGGGACGTTAAATGTTCAAAATAAATTTACTATTGTATCCGGAAGTGCTTTTGTAAGACCTGTTGGTGTTAGCTCTCCAATTTATTTTGGTGGCGATGTTGAAAACAATGGTGTTGCGAACTTCCAATTAAATACTTCGGTTAACTTAGCAAATTTTTTGAATGGTACAGCTGTGGCCGTAACAACGCCACAAACTATTTCAGGAATCGGAATTTTTTATAATGATTTAAATAATAGTTTAGCTTATGCCAATTTTACTTCTTTAGTAGTAAACAATACAAGCATTCCCGGAGTAACTATAGCTATGCCGAATTTTAGAGTGGCTTCATTAACAATGAATGCAGGAGTTATTAATACTTCAGATGCAACGCCTTTACACGTGGGTAGAGCAGATTTATCACAAACAGGCTCTATAATAGGTACTTTTAGTAACACTTGTTATATCAATGGTCCGGTGGTAAGAGGAATTGCAACAAGTGGAAATTCAACATTTTTCTCACTTTATCCTGTTGGTAAAGACGGAGTTTATTCACCTATATCTTTAGCAGTTGGCGGTGGTGCTGATTTTAAAGTAGAGGCTTTTAATGCCAATTTAGGTACAGCTTCTGCCAATATTTCAAACTTAAGTGCAGCAAGATGGACAGTGGAAAGAGTAGGCGTATTAGGGACTTTAGCTGATTTTAATGTAAGATTAGGAAACAGTGCTATTGCATCGAATAATATTATTGTTCAGGCTCCAACAGACGAAGGAATCTATGACAATGTATTTGGTGATATTTCAACATTTGCATCTGGCACACCAAATAATATAACTACCGTTATGGCAACTCCAGGCGCAAGTTTTACAGGTAACTTTGCTTATGCCACTATGCCAAACTGTACAACAGTAAACCCTGGAAATACTATTGCTGATTTAACAATAATTCAAGCGGTAACATTACAAAATTCGAGCAGTACTGGTATAACTGCTGGTTCAGCGAATGTAACTTTACAAACTGCTAATACTGCTATTACAGTAGGTTTAACCGTGACAGGGAGTGGTATTCCTGCCGGGACTACTGTGGTAGCAATTAGCGGTACGGCATTAACATTGTCTCAACCGGCAACAATATCTTCTGTTTCTCAAACTGCTTTGACATTTTCAAATGTTCAAACACCAACCACTTTATGTCGTACACAAACGGTGGCTTTGAGTTTGCAGAATGAGGTTTCAGGAGCTGGCGTTACTTATCAGTGGCAAGCTTCAACTGATGGAGGTAGTAATTACACAGATATTTCTGGTGCAACAGCTTCTTCTTATTTAGCAACTCCAACAGCGGATACTTATTATCGTTGTACAGTAACTTGTCCTTTTGGTCCTGTTGTGGTTAATTCTACACCGGTAGAAGTAACCTTTACTAATGCGATTACTTCAACTACTTCGGATACAATTTGTAGTGCGGGAGTAGCTAATTTAGAAGCTACCACGGCTTCAGGAACTATTAGTTGGTATGCAGATGCAACAGGCGGTACTGCTTTAGCAACGGGTACAACTTATTCACCGAATGTTGCTGCTACGACTACTTATTATGTGGCTGCAGAATCAAGCTCAACTTATACAGCAGGTAAAGCGTTTGCAGGTACAACAACGCAAACGTCACCATTTAGTGGACTTGTATTTAATGCATCTACTAACGTACGTTTAAATTCGGTGAAAGTTTATCCTAAACAAACGGCTGGAGCTGCTGATGCAGGAGCGCCAATTACCATAAAATTATTTAAGAATGGTGTTCAAGTACCTGGTACTTCAGCTGTGACTTTTATTCCAGCAACTAATACTGGAACTATTTCTACTTCTGTATCAAATACAGTTGTGCTTGATTATGATATTCCAGCCGGAACGGGTTATAGATTATTAGCTACAAATGGATTAAGTTCTACGAATGTAATAGGAAAGTTGAGCAGTTTCCCTGCAGCGACACCAACTGCTACAGGTGCAATTGCAATTACAGGTTCACTAAATACATTTGATGGTACTCCGGATGCTAGTTACAACAACTTCTTTGATTGGGATGTTACTGAAGTTTGTGCTTCTCCTAGAGTTCCTGTCACAGCAACCGTTAATCCAACATCAACCAACACAACGACTATTTCCGCTTGTGATACTTACACTTGGTCAGTAAATGGAACCACTTATACAACTGGTGGAACTTATACTTCAACCGTT
>NZ_DLGY01000012.1:0-18657 GCF_002482945.1 Flavobacterium sp. UBA7682 | reverse complement strand
TACACCAAGTACAACCAACACAACGACTGTTTCCGCTTGTGATACTTATACTTGGTCAGTAAATGGTTCGACATATACAACAGGTGGAACTTATACTTCAACTGTTGGATGTCATACCGAAACATTAGTATTGACAATTACACCAAGTACAACCAACACAACTACTATTTCCGCTTGTGATACTTACACTTGGTCAGTAAATGGTTCAACATATACAACGGGTGGAACTTATACTTCAACCGTTGGATGTCATACCGAAACATTAGTATTGACTATTACACCGAGTACGACCAATACAACGACTGTTTCCGCTTGTGATACTTACACTTGGTCAGTAAATGGTTCGACTTATACAACCGGTGGAACTTATACTTCAACGGTTGGATGTAATACTGAGACATTAGTATTGACTATCAATTCAGCATCCACTCCAACGGGAAGTTCAGCTCAAACAATTTCGGTTTCAGATTTGAATGATGCAACTTTAGAAGATTTAGTGGTAAGTCCAACAAATGTGATTTGGTATGGTTCTTTAACAGATGCTCAAACCCAAACTAATGCACTTGCAAATACTACAGTATTGACTAATGGCGCAATTTATTATGCAGTAAATGTATCTTCAGGATGTCCAAGCACCCCATTGGCAGTAACGGTAACAGTTGCATTGGGAACAAATGGTTTTGATGATGCAAGCTTTAGTTTCTATCCTAATCCAACTTCGGGTATTGTTAATATTAGTTACGCAAGTCAGATTACTAACATTACGGTAATTAACATGATGGGGCAAGTAATACAAGAGAGAAATACCAACGAAAATCAGGTTCAAATTGATTTATCTTCATTGCCGGCTTCAACTTATTTTGTAAGGGTTGAATCAGATGGTAATTCAAAAATGATTAAAGTGATTAAACAGAATTAAGATTAAATTCGATTAATAAGTAGATTAAGTTTTTTTTATATTTTTTTTTGAAATTAAACCCTTCTCATTTTATTGAGGAGGGTTTTTTTATTGTTTTTATTTTAGGTTTTCTTTTTTTGGGAACTTATTTTAACAATTCAAAAAATTATTTTTGTCTTTATTATTCTATATATTTGCTGTATTCGGGGGTCGACACTTTGACATTAATTTAAAAACACATGAAATATCTTATCCATACCAATAGATATTTTTATTTCTTTTTGCTATTTGGATTCCTCCATTCACATAGCAATGCGCAATCTTTTTTAAACAAACATTACTTGTCCGATGATATAGAGAATTTAATCAACTCAAATCCGGATCAAGCATTAAAAATTGCCCAGTACTTACTTAGTAAAACCAATACCAGCAATAAAGAAAAGGCCAAAGTTAATTTTTTGATTTCTAAAGCTTATTTAGTCAAAGGCGATTTTAGTAGTGCTCTAAATTTTCTGTATGAAGAGAAAAACTATGAGGACTACTTGACAGAAGAAGAGAAAATAGACATTGAAATTGGAAAAATTGTTCTTTTAAGAGAGCTTACACTTTACAAGCAATCCAAAAAATCTCTCGAAAATCTTGAAAACAAATTTAAAAATACACACGATAGTAAGTTAAAATTGTATTTAGAAGGTTCTATTGCCATTGAAAAAGCCCAATTTTTATTGAATGAAGGCAAAGCCGAAAAAGGTATAAGTTTGCTTAGAAAGCATGAGTCTTCTTTAAATAAAACATTCAAAAACAATAAAGATTTAGAGCTAAATTATATAATCACTCTGGGACAATTGTATTTTAAAGAAAGTGATTTGGTTCAGGCAAAAAAGCATTTCGAATCGGCTATTGCATTAGTTAATAATCAGAATGGAGAGAATGTCTATTCAAAAATTGAAGCACTTCAGGGTTTGGCCGGAGTATATTTGGCTACAAAAGACCATCAAAAAGTTATTGACCTTAGTAACGAGGCTATGGTTTATGCTAAAGGACTTGGTAATCTTTTTTTACAAGTTGAGATTATTCAGCAACAGAATTTGAGTTATTTGGCTTTGAATGACATGGCCAATTATAAGTTGACCAATACGCGGTTTTTTGAAGTCCAGCCAGAAACTGAAGCCCAAGAACAAGAAGCCATCAACACTGCTTACAATCTTATTTCGGATGAGTATTCAAAGGACTATGAAGATGACAAATCCGGTTATCTCAATACAATATACATAGTTTCGGGTATTTTCTTGGTTATTATACTCGTTTGTATCTTTTTTTGGCAAAAGACATTGCAACGCAAAAAAGGGTTGGATGTAATTATCAATTATATTGAAATAACCAGAAGCAATCTCATTGGCAGTTTCAGCATAACGGATAAAAAGCAAGAACCAAGAAAAAATGTGATTTTAAAAGAAACCGAAGAGCAGATTTTAAACAAATTAAAACGATTTGAAAGCTCTAAACGTTTTATCAATAAAGACATTTCACTTGCGGTTTTGGCGGGTCAATTGGACTCAAATACCAAATACCTCTCGGAGATTATCAATACCCATTATAACGTCAATTTTAACACCTATATCAACAAATTAAGAATCAATTATATCATTGAAAAGTTGAAGACTGATCCCAATTTCATCAATTATAAAATTAGTTATTTGGCTGAGAATTGCGGATTTTCTTCACATAGTAGTTTTGCTACAGTATTTAAATCCATAACCGGTATTTCTCCGGTGAAGTTTATAGAGTTATTAAATCAAGAAAAAGAGAACAATCTGTTAGAAGAATGATGGTTTACACGAAGACTATAGTATTGTTTATTGGATTTGTTGTTGGCTTGCTGACCACAACCACTTCGTATGCTCAAAACTATAAAAAACTCGATAGCATTCTTAAAGCCGGTTCCAACGAAATTTATGTCAATCCTGATAAAGTAATCAAAGAAGGACATCAAATTGTCAATCAGTCAGACAATGTCGATTATAAAATCAAAGTATATAAGTTGATTTCTGATGCCTATTCTGCTAAAAGAGATTATGAAAAATCTCTAGATTATCTGATTAGAGCTTCAGATTTATTAGACCAGTCAAATGATAAATTGCTCAAAATAAATATCATAAATAAAACGGGAATTCAGTACCATCAATTAAAAGTTTACGACAAAGCAATTCAATATTTGGACCAAGCGGAGCAACTGATCTCAGAGTATCCGTATAAGGATTCTATTCATGCTGAATTGGGAAAAAATTACATCGTAAGAGGTTTTATCTATAAAGAAAAGTTGAGTTGTGCCATTGCCATTGCATTTATGGATAGAGGTATAGCCGAGTTAAAGAAGTCAAAGGACAAATTAGGCGTTGCTTCCAAAGTTAGTATAGCGATATACAACAAAGGAAATTGCTACCTCTTGATGCATAATAACAAATTGGCACTCGAAAGTTTTAAAGAATCTGCAAAATTAGCCAAAGAGGTAAATGCGAAGAGTTTAGAGGCGTTTGCACTCAAAGGTTCGGCTAAAGTTTACACTTTGGAAGGCAACCACCTCGAAGCCATAAAAGCCTTAAATCTTGCCTTAGATCTTTCTTCCGAAGTGAATGACTTAATTTTAAATCAAGAAATCTATAAAGGTTTGTCCGAAAATTATTTGGCTATAAACCAATGGGATCAATTTAAGATTAATCAAAGCAAATTTATCGATGTTCAAAAACTTATTAAAGACCGTGAAAGAAGTTCAGTAGGCGAATCTTTAGGGGTAAAAGAACTCGAGTTAAAAGCAAAAAGAACAGAATTGTCTAATAAATTCTATTATTTATTGTTGTTTTTATTCATTCTTTTGGTCTTGATTGTTTTATTTTTCTACGTAATTATCAAACGAAAAGGAAAAGAAATTGAAGCCATAAAGAACCAAATCTACGTGTTGCAAAACAAAAAAGCGAAAGACGCTTAATACTCCATTTTTGCCTCCGAATTCCCCCGAATTTCTTCTATTGTACTTTGTAAATTCAGTAAATTACAAAGCAAAACCATTTTTCCCCTCTTGCTATTTTCGTATCTTAGTGTAAGGAATTTGAAATCACTGTGAATCATATGCTATTTCTCTTGTTTGTCAAGGGTTTAAAGGCTTTGTGTTGTCGTGATTTCATCCTTGAAGAATGACGTTTATTGATAAAAAATCAAGCAGTTTTGCTTTAAAAATGTAAATATTTTAGCATTTCTAATAGCCAATTTAGATTGTTATACTTCATTTTTTTTTAGCGAGCATTTTTCAGAGAGAAAAGGCAAAATTTTGACAAAAAAAGCCAAAAAGAGTAACAAGATTTCGAATTAATTTTAAGAAGTACATCTTTCAAAAAATTAATTTTTAAAATGAATTAACATCACCAATTTAATAACTAACAAAATGCAGAAAAATTATCCCTTTTTTGAAACTACATTACCAAAACCAGTAAACGGTATTTTTCAAAAAAATAATGTTAATGTAGATTATTTAATTAACCAAGTATTTCTTCAGCGATTTTTAGTTCTATTTTTATTGATAGTAACCAATCTTGGTTATAGTCAATTGACAACAGAACATTTCGAAAGCGGTATCCCAGGAACTTGGGCGGTTACTAGTAATTTAGTTTCACCTCCTGCAAACAACTGGGTTCATACACCGACCGGAGGATATCTGTCAAGTGGTGGTGCAACGGTAAATCCAGCACTTAATAATACAGTAGGTACTACAGCGGAGTATTTCATGATAACGCCTCAGTTTTTGACACCTACCAATGGTCAAATTCGTTTTTATACCAAGCAAGGTAGTTTTACGAACAGAGGAGCTACTTATCAACTTAGGATTTCAACTGCGAATCAGCCTGATATAACTAGTTTCAATGTGGTTTTACAAACTTGGACAGAAGCGAGTTTAAATGTAGCGCCAACAACTTATGAAGAAAAAATAGTCAATATACCAACCATACCTTCTGGTATTCCGGTTTATTTGGCATTTGTTGCTGTAACCAATCAAACCGGTGTTGCTGCTACTAGTGGTGATAGTTGGTTTGTAGATGGTGTTAGGGTAATATCAAGTTGTGATCCGGTAACGGCACCAATGATTGTTCCTTCAGAATCAGGAGCTGCAATATCATGGACACATCCCACGGCAACACAATTCGGAATAGATGTTGTTCCAACTGGAGCAGGTCATAGCGCATTAGGTACACCAACCGGAAATAGTTATAATGCAATTGACTTAGAACCTTCAACAACTTATGATGTTTATATTATCACCAATTGTGATGCAAGTACCAACAGTACATGGGCAGGTCCTTTTACTTTTACAACGACAACTGTTGGATTATCGTGTAATACAGCGATAAACGTCCCTTCAGATGTAACAACAACGCCTTATGTTTTAAGTGCCAATTTGGATGAATTTTACGATGCCAATACGTATGTTGAGTTAAATAGCCAAGGATTCAGTTGTCAACCGATTGGACAAACAGGAAATCTACTGTCAGGAAACCATGTTTATCTTTCTTATACACCAACTACTTCAGGATTAATTAATATTACACAAGTGGCAAATACTGCTTCAGGTGGTGGTGGTAATAATTGTTATAATACGCTTTCAAGTGTTTTTATTTTCGATGGTTGCGTAGGTGTTGGTACATCAGCAGGTTGTTTGGCAGCAATTGCCACTACTTCTAATGGTGTGCCGGTACAGATTCCAAATTTTTATGCCCAAGCGGGACAGAACTATGTTATTGTAATCTCATCACCATACCAACATACTAATCCGGGAGCAGGACTTTGTTTTACTTTTACTATTAGTGGTTCAACTTGTCCGGCACCTTCTCAACCATCATTGTCTATTGATAATCTACAGCAAACTACAGCAACAGCTTCATGGGACAATGTTCAAAATTTAGTGAGTGCTTGGGAATATATTGCCTTACCGGCAACCTTACCGGCACCTACTGCCGGTCAAACAGGGACAATTTCTACCAATACCAACATAAACAATCCGTTATCGAATCTTACTCCGGGATTGGCTTACAATTTATATGTGCGTTCGGTTTGTAACGGAACTCCGGGAGACTGGTCAGCACCAAGAGCTTTCACTACACAATGTAACGTTTTATTATTACCATATTATACAGGATTCACCAATGCTAATACTACAAACGGAATTCCTGAACCATGTTGGACATCTTTAAATTTAAACAATGATTTAAATGTGTTTCATTATGGTCCAAATGCCTTTAGTGAGCCGGTTGCAAAATTACGTACTTCAACTGAAGGCGAAAACAATGATATGTTGGTGACACCAATATTTCATTTTGACGGCGTTACTCAAAAAAGACTGCGATTCAAGTACAATATTTATGGTAACTGGGGTCTTATTGTAGACAATCCTACTGGTGGACCGGGTTCATTTGAGGTGAAACTTTCTACAACAGGAGTAGGTGCATCAAATTTTACCACAACTATAATTCCTTTAGCTTCTTACACTACTGCGTATAACTTTGTTGAAATAATAGTGCCTTTACCAAATATTACAGGAGATGTGAATATTGCTTGGTTAGTACCACCTGGTGCTTTACAAACCGGGAGCTGGTTGTATATTGATGATGTTTATATCGAAGATTTACCAGCTTGTTCTGAACCTGCGTATCCAGTTGTAACTCCGGGAACATTGGATACAGATTCAGTTGAGATTTCTTGGACTAATGGTTATCAAAACACCCAATGGCAATTAGTAGCACAGCCTTTAGGAACGGGTACACCAACAACACCATTTGTCCCTGGAGCTGTTGTGAATATCGTGAGCACTAATCCGTTTACTATAACAGGATTAAATCCGTCTACGCAATACGAGTTTTATATGAGAGCTTATTGTTCTGCGTCTGAACAAAGTATCTGGGTTGGACCTATTCAATTTAATACTTTGTGTATCGAACAGCCTACACCTTATTATGAAAGTTTTAATGACCCTGATCCTAACACTAAGAAATTTTGTTGGTCTACTAACAACGCTAATAATGACAATGCAGAGTGGATAATCAACGAAACAGACGCAAACATACGACCACAACCTATTTCCTTTTTTGATCCTTTTCAATCCTATAATGATTGGTTAATAAGCGTACCGGTGAATGCCGTTGGTCCTAAAAGACTACGTTTTAAATACAGAGTAACTGCTCCAATAGGTCCTATCGCATTATTCCCAAGAGGAAACTTTGAAGTGTTGATGTCCTCAACACCTGATTTTGCTACTTATACTACTTTGATTCCGTTACATGATTTCACTAACGAGAGTTTTATGGAAGATTCGGTTTTATTTACAGGAACAGGAACAACCTATATTGCCTTCCGTCTTCCTCCGAATATGCCTAATCCGACACAAACAGGTCTAGTAACAATCGACGATTTTGTAATCGAAGATGCGCCGGCTTGTCCTAATCCGAATTCAGCAAGTTTAACAGCAACTAATATAACACCAACATCAGCCGATTTATCTTGGACACCGGGAGCTACTGAAACACAATGGGAAGTGGTTATTCAGGCACCAATGTCAGGAGTTCCAACTGGTTCAGGAGTTACCGTAAATGCAATCCCAACATACCAAGCAACGCTAACAGAAAATACAGCTTACGAATACTATGTTAGAGCAGTTTGTAATGATACAGAAAGCAGCGAATGGGTTGGGCCATTCCCTTTCAGAACCACTTGTAATGCCTTACCAACACCGTTTATCGAAACTTTTGATAGTAATTCTCCAACAGAAACTTGTTGGACGATTTATAATAACAATGCAGACGCTAACGCTTGGAATCTTAATCAAACTGCCCAACCGATGTTTGGTAACCAAATGGCCGCTTTGTTTACCGGTATGAATGGTGCCAATAATGATTGGTTAATTACACCAACCCTTACGGCACATGCCGGACAAAGACTCCGTTTTTACTATAGAACATACAGTAACGGAGATTTTGAAGAGGATTTAAAAGTGATACTTTCCACAAATGGCGTAGCTACCAATCAGTTTTCAACGATTTTATATGAAAATAATATTGTCCATCCTACAGATGGGACAGGAATAGTTCAGGGTTCTAATACAATAACTTTAACTTCTGTTGAAGGGGTTAGAATAGGAGACAGGGCTGATTTGGCTTGGCAAATTCCATTCGGCGCAACAGTTACTGCTATCAATGGATTAACTGTAACGATATCACAAGGCGCATATTCAACTTTGGCAGGTCCTTTAGACATTACATTTGTTCATGAGGTTATAAGTAGTACTACTGTGAGAGAAAAAGTGATTAACTTGACAGATATTACGTCAGATACCAATATTAATATTGGTTTTCATACTCCATTTTTCCCACCAAATCCATGGAATTACAGAGGGCAGTATACTTTTATTGACAACGTAATTGTAGAAGACATTCCGGCTTGTCCATCTGTAATCAACGTTTCAACATCAAATATTCTTGATGTTTCGGCAGAGGTTAATTGGGAAACTACCGGTACAGAAACCTCGTGGCAAATTTCAGTTCAGCCTTATGGTACACCACCACCAACAGGAGATACTTTACCGGCTTATCTTTATACCGCTAATGCTCATCCCTACACGGTTACAGGATTGACCCCGTCAACTTTGTACCAATATTATGTGAGAGCAGTATGTAGCGATTCTTCACAAAGCGAATGGGTTGGTCCATTTGAAATTTTGACAAAATGTGATTATACTAATGTATGTCAATATACTATTTCAGTTACTAATGGAAATACAGGGACAGTTACGGATAATGTTAGTGTAATTCAAAATGGTGTTGAGGTGCAAGCAATTGAATTTCCTGGTTTCGGTCAGCCTGCTGTTTTAGATTACCCTGTGTTCTTATGTACAGGTGTTGAGTACTCTTTATATTGGAATGGATTTGGAAGTGGTGTTCAATATTCAGAAGCGCAAATTGTCATCAGAGACGAAGCCAATAATATTGTTTGGACCAGTCCGTTAGGATTAGGATTGGTAAATACAACTTTGTTTACAGGTATTGCCAGTTGTGGTGTGGTAACTTGTCCACAACCAACCAATTTGGCTGTAAATAACCAAGGAGTTTTCTCATGGACACCAGGTGGTTCAGAAACCCAATGGGAGGTTTTTGTTCAGCCTTATGGAAACGGAACGATTCCTCAATCAGGAACTATTGTAAATTCACCATCTTATACTCCGGCAGCTGCAGATTTTATTAATGCTGCTGACGGTACTTATGAATATTTGGTTCGTGCCGTTTGTGGCCCTTCAGATAAAAGTTACTGGTCTGGGCCAAAAGTATTTATTAGAAATGACGAAGCTGCTAATGCAGTTCACTTACAGGTAAATACCGGATCAAGCTGTGAAGTTTCGGGAGCAGATGCTTCTTTCATTTCAGCAACTGCTTCTACTGTTCCAACTTCTTGTTCGGGAGTGAATAGTGGAGATATTTGGTATGATTTTGTGGCAACCTCAAAAGTTCATGTTATCGAATTAAGCGACTTCGCTCCGGGAACATATTATACCGGTGGTTTTGTTGGTGCTTGGCCACAGATAATGATGTCTTTATATGAAGTACAAACCGATGGGTCTTTGGTTGAAAAAGGATGCAGCAATAACAATTCTTTTGTAGCTAAATATTCAAGTGAACTAGTGGTTGGAAAAACTTATAAAATTAGATTGACTTTAAATGACCCAGGAGTATCCGATAAAACATTCCATATCTGTGTGACTACACCAGAAGATTTGTGTGATATGGATGCCTTTAATTATAGTTTTGAGAAGTTGCCAATGCAATATGTGTCTGGAGTTTCAACTATTCTTAATTCAAGAGTGATACCGGGTTGGAGAACCAATACCGATTGGGGAACCATGTTCTTCCTTGAAGGAAACAATATAGGCGTTACACCATTTGAAGGTGGACAATGTCTTCAATTAACGCAAGATGGAGAAGACGAATGGAATCCGAGCGATCCAAATATCAAAGGGCTGTACAAAGATTTTGATACGTCTCAAATTACGATGATGGACTTTAGTTTTGCCAGTGCAACAAGACAAACTGGTGGTAATGGTACCACTTTACAATTATTTGCCGGACCACCTTCAGGACCGTTTACAGTAATTGCAGAAGATAACGCCAATAGTTCAAACTGGGATTTAGTGCAAGGAACTTATGATATCCCGAGTGGACAAACCACAACACGTTTTATTTTCCGCACAGTAGGAAATGCTATTGGACATCTTTTAGATGCAGCCAATTTCAAAGCCAATGTGGATATCGAGATTGATACTGCTGATACTACTTTAGATTGTACAACAACAAGTATGGCTTTTGATGCTAACGGAGTAGGAGTTTGGGAAGCAGATGCAAACAATCCCGGAACTACAACTATTGAAACGCCAAACAGCGGCGCAACAAACGTTTCCGGATTTACAACTCCCGGTAGCTACATTTTCCATTGGAAAACTGCTTACTGTGATAGAGTAATAACGATTACCAAACAAGGAACTACAGAAACAGCTCAAGTAGTTAATCCAACTATTTATTGTGTGAATGATGTAGCTACTCCATTGACAGCAACTGTTTCAACTGGCAATACAATCAACTGGTATACGCAAGCAATAGGTGGCGTTGGTACAGCGATTGCTCCAACACCAAGTACCGCTATAGCCGGAAACTCACAAGTATTCTATGCTGCGGCAGTAGATACTAACGGATGTGAAGGACCACGCGCTGAAATTGTAGTACAAGTGAATGATTTGCCAACGGCTACTATTTCAGGCACAACAACAGTTTGTGAAGGTTCAACAGCAACAATCACATTCAATGGAACACCAAACGCAGTAGTTACTTATACCATAAACGGTGGTTCAAACCAAACAATCACTTTAGATGCTACTGGTCTTGCAACATTGACTACAGCAGTTTTAATAGCCAATGCCAGTTACGATTTAGTAAGTGTTACTTCTTCAGGAACTAATCCTTGTAGTCAAGTTCAAACAGGAAACGCTTTAGTAACTGTTGAGACATTGCCAACAGCTACAATTTCAGCAACAACTGATATTTGTGAAGGCACAACAGCGACTATTACATTCAATGGAACCGCAAATGCAACAGTAACTTACACTGTTGATGGTGGAGCTGATCAAACTATTGTCTTGAATGGTTCGGGAACGGCAACGTTAACTACGCCGATATTGACTGTAAATAGTATTTATACTTTAGTAAGTGTAACCGCTTCTGGAACTTTAGCTTGTAGTCAAACACAAACCGGAACAGCAACGGTTATCGTAAATGCTTTACCAACGGCTACTATTTCAGGAACAACTTCAATTTGTTCAGGAGCTACTACAGTAATCACTTTTACCGGAACTCCAAATGCGACAGTAACTTATACTGTTGATGGCGGAGCTAACCAAACTATTATTTTGAATGGTTTGGGAACTGCAACAGTTACAACGCCGGCATTGACAGCCAATAGTACTTATGCTTTAGTAAGTGTAGCTTCGGGAACATCAACTTGTAACCAAATCGTAACCGGTACTGCAGTTATTACAGTAGGAGCATTACCAACGGCTACTATTTCCGGAACGGCAACTGTTTGTCAAAACGCGGCTAATCCAACGATTACTTTTACCGGTGCCAATGGTGCCGAACCTTATACCTTCACCTATACTATCAACGGTGGGGCAAACCAAACTTTAACAACAACAACCGGGAACAGTGTATCCATCAGTGTACCAACAGCAACAGTCGGAGTATTTACTTATGACTTAGTAAGTGTTGCCAGCGCAGGATTATCTTCATGTTCTCAAACACAATCAGGTTCAGCTGTAGTAACAGTTGAAGCTTTACCAACCGCAACTATTTCGGGAACAACTACAATTTGTACCGGATTAACTGCAACGATTACATTTAATGGAACAGCGAATGCCACAGTAACTTATACAGTGAACGGTGGTGCCAACCAAACGATAGTTTTAGATGGATCTGGTAATGCTACAATTACTACTACAGCTTTAACGGCTACTACAACTTATACGTTGGTAAGTGTAACGTCATCAACAGTTGCCGCTTGTAGTCAAGCACTAACAGGTGCTGCTGTTATCACTGTAAACCCATTGGCTGCGCCAAATGTAACTTTCAGTTATGCCAATGCTTGTATCAATGCAACTGCTAATCCATTACCGATATTGCCGGTCAATTTTACCACTGGCGGTACATTCAGTTCAACTTCGGTAACGGTTAACCCAACGACCGGAGCTGTGACTTCGTTAACTTTAGGGTCTCATCAAATTACTTATACGCTTGCGGCCAATACTGCAACATGTACAGACGGAGGAACATTTACAGCAACGATTGTTATTTCGGCAGGAATTACACCGGTTACAGGCTTCAGTTATGATGCTACTTTTTGTGCCAATGCTGCGAATGCTTTACCAACAACGGTAACCGGATTTACAACAGGCGGAACATTCAGTTCAACAGCAGGTTTAATTATTAATCCAACAACCGGTGAAATCAATATTGAAGGTAGTAATTCGGGTAGTTATATTATTACCTACACCATTCCTGTTGACACCGCTACTTGTAATGTTGGTGGATCAACCAATTTTACTATCACGATCTTATCTGACTTGTCATTCTCAATCGATGCTTCTTGTCAAAACAGTATGCTTACTTTGGGTGTTATCGAAGCAAGCTTTAATACTGATGCAGCTAGTTATACTTGGACGCAAGGAACGACTACGGTAGGTACAAATGCTACATTAAATGTAGACGAGTTTATGGCTCAAAATCCATCATTGTTATTGCCATTAGTATTCAACTTAACCGTTACATTAAACGGATGCGACTCAACAATGAATTTCACCGTAGAAAACAATCCTTGTCGTATAATTCCAAGAGGTATTTCGCCTAACAATGATCAAGTCAACGATACTTTTGATTTGACAGGTTATGGTGTGAAAGATATTATCATTTTCAACCGTTACGGTACAAAAGTGTTCTCTTTCTCAGGAAATTATACCAACCAATGGAAAGGACAATCAGACGGCGGTGATGAATTGCCTGATGGAACTTATTTCTACAGTATTCATACTACAGAAGGTTCAAACAAAACAGGTTGGGTATACATCAACAGAGAGTATTAATCAAATAGTTACAGATAGTTTCTTGAGAAGCTTTAAAAATAAAAATGATACACCTAATGAAAAAAGGATATTTAGCACTGGCATTACTATCATTGTTCGCAATGGAAGTTCAAGCACAACAAGATCCACATTATACGCAATACATGTATAATATGAATGTCATGAATCCTGCTTATGCCGGTTCAAAAGAAAATATTTCGGGCGGATTACTTTACCGTCAACAATGGGTTGGATTAGAAGGCGCGCCAAAAACAGCAACCTTTGCCATTCATAGTCCGGTTGGAAAAAATGTGGGCTTGGGTTTGTCTGCCATTTCAGATAAAATCGGTCCGGTGGAAGAAACCAATGTCTTTGGAGATTTCTCTTATACCATTAATATGGGCGGACAAAGTAAGTTGGCTTTCGGTTTAAAAGCCGGAGCCACTTTTCAAAAAATCGGTTTGTTTTCTGAAATCGGAAACGGTTATACACAACAACCGGGCGATTTTGCTTTTGATGAAAACAGTAGCAACATCAAATTGAATATTGGGAGCGGATTATTTTTCTATACCGATAAATACTATGCTGCTTTGTCGGTGCCTAATATGTTAGACGGAAAACATCTTGATATTACTCGTAACGGACAGGAATATCAATTTGGAAGCGATACCCAACACTACTTTTTAACCAGTGGTTATGTGTTTGATTTGTCGGCTACTACCAAATTCAAACCGTCTTTTATGTTGAAGTCAGCATTCAAAGCACCGACGTCTTTAGATTGTTCGGCTAATTTTTTATTCTTAGATAAATACGAAATAGGGGGAACTTATCGTTTAGACGATTCCTTTGGAGCTATGGTTAACGTTGCCGTTACGCCATCAATTAGAATTGGTTATGCTTACGACCATGTAATTTCAGATATTAAAGGAACGGCTCCGGCTTCGCATGAGTTTATGTTGTTATTTGACTTAAATTTGTCTAAAAAAGTTTCTGTTTCACCAAGATTTTTCTAAAAAAACCAACCATGAAGAAAACTTATATCACCTTTAGTTTGATATTATTACTAACTGCAAGTTACGGGCAAAATAACGCAACAGTCAAAGCGGACAAACTTTTTGAAAGTTACCAGTATGTTGCCGCCATTGAAGAATACCAAAGACTGGCAGAAAGCAAAGGCGCTAACGAATACATCTATTCCCAATTGGCAGAGAGTTACTACAATGTTTTTGATTCTGAAAATGCGTCAAAATGGTTTGCAAAAGCCACTGCAAAAGGAAAAGCTGAAGCGGAAACCTATTACCGATATGCACAAACTTTAAAAGTTTTAGGAAAATATCAGGAAGCCAATAAACAAATGGATGTTTTTGCTAAAATGATGCCGAAAGATGAAAGAGCAAAAGAACATTTAGCAAACCCAAATTACATCCCGAGTTTGGCCAACAATTCAAAATTATTTGACGTTGCGGATACCAATATCAACAGCAAAGGGCAAAGTGATTTTGGCGCTTTGTTAACGAACGACAATACCCTTTATTTTGCCAGTACCAGAAACAGTTCCAATAAAACGGATAAGTGGAACAACCAACCTTATTTAGATATCTATCAATCGACCAGAAGTGAGAACGGAAGTTTTTCTGAACCAACTCCGGTAAGAGAATTGAATACGCCTTTCCACGATGGTCCGGTTACGTTGAGTGCTGACGGAAATACGATGTTCTTCGCCAGAGACGGTCACAGTGAAAAGCAATACGAAAAAAACAAAAATACCAATACACAAATTGGTCAACAAGGAATTTACAAAGCCACTAAAACGGATGGTAAATGGTCGAATGTAGAAGCATTGCCTTTTAACAGTACAAGTTATTCGGTTACCAATCCTAGTTTGAGTAAAGATGGTAAAACTTTATATTTTGCCTCTAACATGCCAGGCGGATTAGGAGAATCTGATATCTGGAAAGTATCAGTAGAAGCCAATGGTTATGGCAAACCTCAAAATTTAGGACCAAATGTAAATACAGCCGACAAAGAAAATTTTCCTTTCATCGCTGAAGACAATACGCTGTATTTTGCTACTATGGGCAGACAAGGATTGGGTGGTTATGATGTTTACAAAGCCAATTTAAATGATCCAAAACCGACTCAAAATTTGGGCAAACCGGTAAATAGTGAGAAAGATGATTTCTCTTTCAGCTTTAATAAAAATTCGAATGTTGGTTATTTTTCTTCTAACAGAAAAGGAACTGATGCGATATTTTCGGCGGCACCAATTTGTAAAGCAGAAGCGATTGTTTTAGTAACCAATAGTAAAACGAAAGCGCCATTAGCGAATGCTTCAGTGGCTATTTTAGACTTAAAAGGAAATGTAATCGCTACCGAAAAAACCAATGCAGAAGGAAAAGTAAGTTACCCAATCGAATGTAATTTGGGTTATGGATTGCAAGCATCGGCTCAAAATTTTGAAACGGCAACTTCAGCAGTAAAAGCTGATAAAGCAGGTGAAATAACAGTTGAGATGGCGTTGGTTCCATCGGAAGTGATCATTACGGATACAGAAGTGATTCTAAATCCGATTTATTTTGAATATGATAAGAGTAACATTACTGCTCAGGGTGCGATTGAGTTGAATAAATTAGTAAAAGTGATGCAAGACAATCCGTCGATGGTAATTTTTGTAAAATCGCATACAGACTCAAAAGGAAGCTTGAATTATAACTTGAATTTATCCGAAAGAAGAGCACAATCTACGGTTCAGTATCTTATCTCAAAAGGAATTTCTCAAGGCAGTATTTCCGGAAAAGGATTTGGAAGTACTGAGCAAAAAGTTAAATGTGGCACCAATTGTACGCAAGAACAAGATTCTCAAAACAGACGTTCAGAGTTCTTGATTATAAAAAAATAGATTTTTAATAAAATACGTTACGGACATTGTTCAAGGGTTAAAAGTTAAAGTATCAATGTTCGGAAAATGATAGCTAATCTCAACGAAAATTTGGGATTGGCTATTATGCATAAATACAATGATTTAATGAAGAATGTTTTAAAGTTGATTTTAGCCTTGGTTTTTACCAACACTATCGTGGCGCAAATAGAGCCCAATGATTGTGTCAATGCTATTATTGTATGTGGAAACGGAAGTTTTACTTCTAATGCAAGTGGCAGTGGCAACACGCAGGAAATTAATGCCTGTGGCGGATTGGAAAGTAATTCTATTTGGTTAGAGATAAATATTGTTCAAGCCGGAACTTTGGGATTCAATTTGATTCCTGATGATCCTAGTGTTACCGTTGATTATGATTTTTGGGTATTCGGACCTAATGCGGTTTGTGGTGCGTTAGGTGCACCAATTCGATGTGCAACGACCAACCCGCAACAAGCCGGAATGACCAACAATCTTACCGGAATGTACGGCTCAACTTTGCTTACGCAAACCGGTCCTGGCGCTAGTGGAAACGGATATGTGAGATGGTTGAATGTTTTGCCGGGACAATCCTATTATATCGCCATTGACAGACCGGCAGGTGATGGAGGATTTCAATTACAATGGATTGGATCAGCGATGACAGGGACAGGTGCTTTTACTTCGCCGCCGCCGGCAAACGCAATCCCTGATGTTTTAACGTGTAGCAATACACCTAATATTGGAATCTATAATCTTGATACCGTTAGACCACTCATAAATGCTGATACTACAAATAATATCATATCGTTTCATACTACACTGGCGAATGCCATTGATAATGTAAATCCGTTACCGGATATTTATGCCAATACTTCCAATCCGCAAACCATCTATGTCAGAGTAACTGATATAGTATCCGGTTGTTCCAGTACAACGGAATTTGATTTGGTAGTGAATTTGGTGCCCAATGCTTCGGTAAGTATTTCGAGTACTTCTATCTGTGCCGGCGAAAGTGTTACGACTACTTTTTCAGGAACTCCCAATGCGACCTTTTCTTATACCATTAATGGCGGAGTAACGCAAACAGCTGTTTTAGACCCTTTAGGGATTTTTACTTTAACCCAATCACCGACAGCTAATACAACTTATACCTTAACAGGGGTAAGGATTTTGGATGGATCGGGAGCTACAATTTGTTTTCAACCACTTAATCAGTCGGTGTCAGTTACTGTCAATCCGTTGCCAACAGTGACCCTCTCCGGGACAACAACCATTTGCTCCGGAGCTACGGCAGTTATTTCCTTTAACGGAACACCCAATGCAACCGTTACTTATACCGTTGACGGTGGTGCCAATCAAACTATAGTTTTAGATGGAAGTGGTTTAGCTAGTTTAACAACACCTGCATTAACGGTTAGTAGTACTTATGATTTAGTAAGTGTTGCCTCGTCAGGAACACCGGTTTGTAGTCAATCTCAAACGGGTTCTGCAATAATAACAGTTGTTAATCTGCCGACTGCTACAATTTCAGGAACCACCTCTATTTGTTCAGGGTCAACTACGGTCATTAGTTTCAGTGGTACTCCAAATGCAACAGTAACTTACACTATAAATGGAGGAAGTAATCAAACTATTGTTTTGGATGGAACAGGCGCTGCCAACTTTACAACACCAGCCTTGATTGCAAATACTACTTATGATTTAGTTGGTGCGGCAACTTCCGGAGTACCTTCTTGTAGTCAAGCCCAAACAGGTTCCGCCATTGTGACTATTAGCGCAACTCCAACGGCAACCATTTCCGGAACAACAACCATTTGTTCAGGAAGTACAGCAGTTATTACCTTTAACGGGACACCTAATGCAACAGTTACTTATACTGTCAATGGAGGTGTTAATGAGACGATAGTTTTGAATAGTTTAGGTTCAGCAACCTTGACCACTCCAGCATTAATTTCGAATAGCGTTTACACTCTAGTAAGTGTGGCATTGTCAGGAACACCGCCTTGTAGTCAAGCACAAACAGGTATAGCCACAGTAACGGTTCTTCAATTGCCGACAGCTACAATATCAGGGGCAATAACAATCTGTTCGAGCAATTCGGCAGTGATTTCTTTTAATGGTACTCCGAATGCGACGGTTACTTATACTGTAGATGGAGGCGCTAATCAGATTACTGTTTTAGATGGAACAGGTTTAGCATCACTAACAACTCCAATATTAACGGTAAGTAGTACTTATGTATTAGTAAGTGTTTCTTTGCCGGGTGCCATTACTTGTCTTCAAAACCTCAGTGAAAGTGCCGTGGTTACGGTCAATCCATTACCGGTGATTACGAATGTTCCTTCAAATATAACAGTTTGTTCGGGTGATACTTTAGCCACTAATGCTTTTGTAAGCTTGCCGGCTGGAGCAAATTTCACTTGGACCAACAGTAATCCTTCTATTGGATTAGCGGCTTCAGGAACGGGTAATATTCCAAATTTTGGAGCCTTTAATAATGGACCATCAGTTACGGCAACTATCAATATCACAGCCACATTAAATAACTGTGCCACTTCGGGTTCTTATAATATCACGGTTAATCCGGTTCCGGTACCCAATCCTATAATTTCAGATTACGAATTGTGTGATTACAATTCAACAGGTGATGAGATTGAGGTATTTACT
>NZ_DLGY01000002.1:0-2931 GCF_002482945.1 Flavobacterium sp. UBA7682 | reverse complement strand
CTGGTGTATCTGTTGTTCCGCCAGGAGCAGTGCAGAGTAGCTATGTACAGTCAAGATAAGCGCTGAAAGCATCTAAGCGCGAAACTTTCCTCAAGATGAGTTTACTTTTAAGTGCCGTCAAAGACTATGACGTTGATAGGCTATAGGTGTAAAGGTGGTAACATCAAAGCCGAGTAGTACTAATTGCACGTAAGCTTTAACTTTATTTTATTACGAAATTTGCTGACCCAATATGTCTCGATATTTGTTATTGAGTTAATTAGTTAAATGAGTTAATGGGTTAAATAAGTCGTAAGACAAATTGCCTGATTACCGAATTATCTGATTACCGAATTAACTAAAGTCCTTATGGTGGTATTGCCAAGGGTGTTCACCTCTTCCCATTCCGAACAGAGAAGTTAAGCCCCTTATGGCCGATGGTACTGCACAACAATGCGGGAGAGTAGGTAGCTGCCATATTTATTTTAAAATACCCTTGTCTTTTGACAAGGGTATTTTTGTTTATAGGGGATGTGAGTTGATTATTTGATTTATTCTTTATATTGAATAGTATCCTCCAATAACGCAAAATATATCTTTTGTATTATATTTTAAGTAATTAGATTCGTATCTTTAGAGTTCTCATTCCCAATCCCAAAATGCTAAACAATCATTTTAATTATATTCTTCGGGTTTACTTAATATCAATATTATATTTTGGAGTGTTCCGCCTTATTCTATTCTCTTGTAATATGGATGCTTTAGAAAGCATTACGGATAATAAAATTTCATTAATCCTTCATGCTTTTTTTATTGGTTTTCGTTTTGACACTTTAGTTTCTTTTACAATATTGTCATTGCCTGCTCTGATTGGAGGGATTGCTTTTCTTTTTAATTTTCTATCAACAACTCTATTAAGATTTTTATATTTATTTACAGCAATCGGTTACACGCTTGCATTTATGATATGTGCAGTTGATATACCCTTCTTCAATCATTTCTTTAAACGATTAAATGATACCATTTTTATCTGGAACAATGCCGGAGGTTTTGCCTTTAAAATGGTTTTGCAGGAGCCTGGTTTTTATTCCTTTTTTATTATTTTTCTCGTTCTCATTCTCTCTTTTTTTTGGATAATTAAGAAAGTTGCAAAGAAGCACATCGAAATAGTAGTATCCCGGAAGAGGACTTTGTATTACAATATAAGTCTGTTGCTTTTTCTATATTCCATTCTATTTATTGGTATGCGGGGAAGAGTTGAAAAAAAATCACCCATGATTGCCGGTACAGCTTTTTTTTCAACCTATCCTTTTATTAATCAATTGGGGTTGAATCCGGTTTATACATTTATTCATAGTTTTTTGGATAAATCCAAATCTGAAAATAATCGTTTAAACTGGATAGATGATAAAATTGCAATCCATGAAATGCGAGACGAATTTTCTTGCGATTCTTCTGATATCGATTGCCCTTTGATAAGGCAGGAATTATCTGTTGCTCCGTTTGAGGGAAGCAATGTTGTATTGGTTATAATGGAAAGTATGGCTGCACACCGAATGAAACGTTATGGAAATACAGAAAAACTTACCCCTTATCTGGACAGTTTATCTTCCAGAAGTTTAGTGTTTGATAGTACATTCAGTGCCGGCATTCATACTTTCAATGGAATTTATGCCACTCTTTTTGCAAATCCTGCCTTAATGAAGAGGCATTCTTTGGATCAACTGACCGTTCCTAAAATGTTTGGGTTTTCGAACGTTTTAAAGAAAAAGGGTTATCAGAATATTTTTTTCACCACCCACGATGAGTTGTTTGATAATATGAGTGGATTTTTATTAGCCAACGATTTCGAAACAATTATTGGGGAAAAGGATTACCCTTCGTCTGAGGTAAAAAGTGCTTTAGGTGTGCCTGATGAATACATGTTCCGTTTTGCTATCCCGAAGCTGAATGCGCTATCGAAAAAGGGTTCTCCATTTTTTGCGGCTTTTATGACGGGTTCAAATCATGACCCTCATATTATTCCGGAAAATACCGGTTTTAAAAAGCGACATGAAGAATCTTCTCTTGCAGTAATTGAATATTCTGATTGGTCAGTTCAGCAATTTATGTCTTATGCTTCAAAGCAGTCCTGGTATAATAATACCGTATTTGTTTTTGTTGCTGACCACGGAGTTCCTTTATGGAATGACACTTACGATATTCCTTTTTCATTTCATCATATTCCTTTTTTTATTTATGCTCCGGGAAAGACAGAACCTCAGGAATTTAAAAAGTTGGCTTTACAAACTGACGTTTTTCCAACAGTGATGAGTATGATTGCTAAGCAGTATCAAAACAACACTTTTGGAATCAATTTATTTACACAGCAGCATAAGGATATTGTATTCTCCAGTGATGATGTATTGGCTTGCATGAATGATTCTTTATTATATATTTATCGGTCGGGTAGAAATTCCAGTTTATACAAATACCGCAATAATGACAAAAATGATTATATAGAGAAACTTCCGCAGCTTGGTCAAAGAATGTCTACAGTTGCTTTTTCCTGGTTACAAACTTCGCAGTGGATGATATCCCAACCTGAAACCAGATGATTCTATTAATTTTATTCTCTCAAAAAAAAGACGGCTACAAATATGTAGCCGTCTTTTTTACAAATAGGAAGATTGATTAAAATCCTAACCCAATTGCAAGACCTTTCACTTTATTTGGATAGTTTATTCCTGCAGTTGCAGTACCGTTAGTTGTATTTATTGTGTAAAGAATAGTTGCTCCACCCAAGGTCACCAAAGAATAGGCTGTATTTGATCTTCCTCCAATGTCAAACCCATTTTGTTCAGCAGTAACTATTCCAAGATTACCGATTTCAGTCAATGTGCCTGCATTAGGTGGATCCTGGCGATATAATTTACTATTGTCCATTACAAAAAGAGAAGTGGTAGTTGCTCC